>JABEVH010000267.1 GCA_013043915.1 Pseudomonadales bacterium | reverse complement strand
GTATGGGCAATAGCAAGGTTACGCGCTGACCCGCCTCAACTCCCTGCAAAACCTCCTGCATACCTTCGAGCAAACCCTCCCACTTGGCCTGAAACATCAAAGTCAGCAACCATGAGCCCAGTAAGTAATGAGTCTGCCGATCCAAAGCCAATGCAGCTTCCATAGCTACTTGGGCGCGCGGCCAATCACGTCGGTTGACATAAATATTGGCACTGTTCAGATAAGCATAAGGCCAATGCGGATTAAGATCTATGCTGTGTTCATAGGCCCGTAAAGCCTCATCCCATCGCTCAAGCGATTGCAAAACCAAACCGCGATTATAGTGAAAATCGGATACTTGCGGTGCAAGTGCGATGGCACGATCTACCGACATCAATGCCTCTGATCTATTTTGCATGGCACTCAGAACATTACAACGGATATTCCAGGCCTCTGCGTTACCTGAATCCAGAGCAACGGCTCGATCAGCCATCTCCCGTGCCTGTTCGTAGTTTCCCTGCTGCAAACCATAGGAGGCCATGGCGTTATGCGCTTGAGAAGCAGGGAACGGAGGCGACATGAAATTTTTTAATGCATTACTAGCCTCAGCAACCCATCCCAACTCCAACCCCAACACAATTAAATTCAGACGTACAACCGAAGAGGCTGAACCTAGTTGATAGGCTTGAAGATAGGCGTGAGCTGCAGCGGCCCTATCATTGGCATTCAGGGCAACATCTCCACGTTCAGTCCAGTTGAGAGCTTGCCTTTCTTGCTTGCGGCGACTGAGCTTACCTGCCTTGACGGTTTTGCCTGAGCCTGACATGTTGACTTCCACGAGGTACCAGAAAAATTTCTTAAATCATGCCGATGCTGTAAGCACAAAATGATCAGGCTCAAGTCCCTGGCGTGCACGATTTAGCATATGTTCAAAAGCCTGCTCTAATTCACGTGTTCTGCGTGCGGTGGAAAACACCTTGTCCCTCTCTGGAGTTGACAGCAATCGGGTACGCCATTGTCGCAAACCTTCTGGATTTGATACCCACGTTATTGCCCGACTGACATAATCCTGCATACTGTCACAGATCAGTTCTTGACATGCCAGCGCATGCAACAAACTGGCACTCATACGACCGGCAAACGTATCGCCCACACAGGTCAAAACAGGGGCTCCCATCCACAAGGCATCGCTGGTGGTGGTTCCTCCACCAAAAGGCAAGGTATCGAGAACCAAGTCACATACGCGGTATCTCGCCAAGTGTTCCTCATAGGCAAGGGAGTTATTAGCCATGATGATACGCTGACGGGGAATACCTTCACGCTCTTCCGCCCAGCGCCACAGATTCTCCTGCGCCTGTACATCGAAAACAGCAAGCCATAACACACTATTCGGGCAATGACGCAGGATGATGCACCACTGAGCAAATACAAGCGGATTCATTTTATAGACAGAACAAAAGCAGGCCAGCACAACTGCCTGTTCAGGCAAACCATAGGCTTGTCGACTCAGGGAGGGGGCCGCGCGACGCTGATCATCATTCACCTGAAAACAATAGGGCAAATAAGCAGCTTTCTCTGAGAAAAAAACCAACAAATCGGGAGGAAGTACGATAGGGTCCGCTAAAATGTAATCATGTTCTGGCGTCCCCAGGGTGCCCGGATATCCCAAGTAATTAATTTGTACAGGTGCCAGACGCTGCATAAAGGCACCCAACCTATGACCTGACGTATGTCCATTAAGATCGATGGCAATATGGATGCCCTGTTCTCGCGCAAAATCCACCAATTGTTGATTCGACCAGTGACGAGCATCGACGTAATGCTCCACGCCATCACGTATACGTGCTTGAATAGCCGATTCAGAGCGATGCCCCGTTGAAATCGCAAACACCTCAAAACGAGTGCGATCGTGTGCTGCAAATAAACCTGCCGTCAGATAGGAGATGGGGTGAGCGCCGAAATCAGCGGAAACATAGGCCAAACTTATACGCTCCCCTGCGGGCACTGCCAGCTGTGACCGCTTAATCTCCCGTGCTTCCTTACACACATACTTAATTGCCACCTGCAATTCTCGGGAGGCACCCACTGGCAGACTAAGCAACGATGTACCTGGAATACAAGGCCAAAATCCATCATCTAATTTCTTTAGAATCGTGCCAACAACTTCCTCCCATGGTTCCCAACTAAGAACCATGGACATGGCTTGGTAGTAGTCCCCCCAAACTCCGGCATATTTCTTGGTATCCTTGGGTAATAATCGTACAGCACACTGAGCATCTTTAAAAAACTCCTGCCCACGAAACAGACCTGCATTTATAGCTGATCGCATACGGCAAACCTCAAAACTTTCCGGCAGTGCCTGTATGGCTTCATACTCCACCAGATCTAGCTGTCCACTGGGAATCGTCATTTTGAATTTTTCAAGACGCCAACACAGGTTATTCTCCAGACTTAAAGCTCGCTCCATATAACTTAAGGCATCAGCGCTATCCCCGCGACGCTGAGCTATGACAGACAGGTTGCGTAATGCATTACCGTTATCGGGGTCTAATGCCATTGCCTTTTTAAAACATGAAACTGCAAGCTCATCTTCTCGATGGAATTCATACCAAGCGCCCCAGTGCACCCAGAGATTGGATGCCAAAAAATTATCAAGCAACGTCAGTTTATGCAGAATTTCAGGCAACTCTTCAAATTTTTCCTGCTGCATTAAAGCAATAAAAAGATTATGCCAAAGCACAGGATTAGCCATCATCTCAGGCAGCAAGGTTCGATATGCCAGCTCCGCTCTTTCCCAGTCTTCGTCTTCGTAATAACAATTGGCCTCAGTCACAAGCGCTTGCAACTGGGCCATCTGCTCAGGCGTGTATTTCTTAGTTAGTATAAATTTGTAGGCCGAAAGGTCTTTGCCTTGCTCATGATGCTTAGCTTTGGCTTTCTTCACCTTCAGACTCCCGCCCCTTCCTGCCTGTGGATATCATACTTCCTCATCTTCTCCACCAGCGTCGTGCGACGTATACGCAACTTTTCCGCTGCACGAGCCACAACACCGTTACAGTCATCCAGCGCCTGACAGATAAAGTTCTTTTCCAGATTATCCAGGTAGTCTTTAAGATCCAGACCATGCACAGGTAACTGCGCGCTGGGCAGTTCTGGCTGCATTTGCAGCATGGGTCGCTGGGCTATCGATTCTTCTGTCTCTACCCAGTCTTCGCCATCACTGACATGACGGTAGCGTTTAGGCAGATCCGAGACATTGATCACGCCATAGGGATTGGTAATGACCAGGCGCTCAACCAGGTTAGCCAGTTCACGCACATTACCCAGCCATTCATGCCGGGTCAGGGACATGATGGCTGCTGATGAGAACTGCAGGGAACCCCGCTTTTCTTGTTCCATGCGCTCAGTCAGTTCATTGATCAGCAGAGGTATATCTTCCGTACGCTCACGCAGAGGGGGCATCTCGATGGGGAATACATTGAGGCGATAATACAGATCTTCCCGGAACTTGCCTTCCTTAATCAAATCTTCCAAATGCCGGTGGGTGGCTGCTATGATCCTGACATCCGCTTTGATCGTACGGGTACCGCCGATGCGCTCATAAGTCCTCTCCTGTAAAACTCGCAAGAGCTTGACCTGCATATGCACAGGCATGTCACCGATTTCATCCAGAAACAAGGTGCCGCCCTGCGCGAGTTCAAAGCGTCCTGCTCGTGCGCTGATCGCTCCGGTAAATGCCCCCTTCTCATGGCCAAACAGTTCACTTTCTAGCAACTCTGCAGGTATCGCCCCGCAGTTGATAGGAACAAAAGCATGGTCTCGGCGATTGGATTGGTAGTGCAGATTACGTGCCACCACTTCTTTGCCAGTACCTGATTCGCCCAGTATGATCACCGTTACATCTTTGTCAGCAACCTGCGCCATCAAGTGACGGACATCGCAAATATTTCGGCTCGCCCCTACTAATGAGCGAAACAACTCGGCATCACGTCGGTAGATACGCCCTGGATCGGCTGCACGCTGATCTTTAAAAACCTGAGCGCGGCGCAGTTTATTTTTCATGGGGGCGTACCCCACCGGATAGTCCAATGTTCCGATAATCTGTTGACGAAAGCTCTCATCAGGGCGGCGCGCTTCAGGCAAGCGTCCTCCGATCAGGATCAGGGGAATACGATCACACCAGGCCGCGACTTCTTCGGCGATACCTAACGCG
>JABEVH010000266.1 GCA_013043915.1 Pseudomonadales bacterium | reverse complement strand
CGGAAGATGCGTGGGTTGCCGTCGCATCATCTGCATCATGGGTTCATCATCAGCCTGTACCCAATAAGCCAGTGAATTTCCCAAGTCCATCAGCGGGTCACCCAGGGTTGCCATTTCCCAGTCAAGCACACCGACCACATTGAAGGGATTGTTGGCATCAAGGACGACATTGTCAAAACGGTAATCGTTGTGTATCAGACATAAGGCGTTGTCTTTTGACGGCATCTTGTCTTTGAGCCACTGCATGACGCTGCTGAAATTTCCAACATCTTCAGTATGAGCCTGCATAAAACGCTCAGACCAGCCGTGTATTTGTCGCGCTATATAGCCCTCGCCTTTGCCTAAATGCAGCAACCCTGCCTTAGCCACGTCCACCTGATGCAAATCAATCAGACGATCGATGACGTTCAGGCATAGCTGCCTGGTTTCCTGAGGGTTTAGCTCAATCCCCTTGGGCATGTCCTTGCGCGGGATATACCCTAGCATGCGTTCCATGACATAGCACTCTCCTACGCCTTCAATTGCCGTATATCCCAGTACAGCTGGAACATAAGGATAGACCGGGCGTAGTGCACACATGAGCTCGGATTCTCTCTTCATGTCGTGTGCACCCTTGGCTTTGCGCCCCAGAGGAGGTCTGCGCAGGATGAAATCGTATTCAGGATAACTAACCAGATAAGTCAGATTGGATGCACCACCCGCAAACTGCCTTATGTTGGGTATTCCCAGCAACGTAGGCTGTAGCGTTTTCAAATAACTATCTATTGCCTCTCGGGGAAGCTCTTCACCCTGGCGCACCTCGCCTGCTTCATCACTGGCTTTCATGCCTCTTGTCTCCTTGGCTGTTCACGCTGCTTCGCCTTTTCAGCGGCCTTGCGCATGATGTTGAAATACACACCTGGCAGCAGTCGCTTCAACCACCACCATCTGCGCCCTTGCCGATGCGGTAATATATGCAATCGCTCTCGTTGTGATTCACGGTAAGTGAACTCAGCTATGTCCTCAGCACTCAGTAATGATGATGTCATCAGGTGATCTAGAAATTTCTTCATGCCCGGATCAGTGCTGCGCATGGAGTTACCTAAACCTGTCTTAAAAAAACTGGGACAAACTACACTGACATGAATGCCATAGGGTGCCAGTTCAGCATGCAGGGTTTCTGTCAGACTAACTACAGCTGCCTTACTGGCATTGTAGGCGCTCATGCCAGGCAGGGTCATCAGCCCCGCCAACGAGGCTATATTGATGATCTGACCATGTCCTTGCTGTTTAAATCTTTGCGCTACCGCATGGCATCCTCGAACCACCCCCATCAGATTGATATCCAGCACCCAGCGCCAGTCATCCAGCGATAACGCATCGATGGCACCTGCCGTAGCTACTCCTGCATTATTGATCATGCAATCTAAGTGGCCATAGGTCTGATATGCAGCTGATACCAGCGTTTGTACATCTTCATCCCGGCGGACATCACAAGCAAATCCACTGACCTGCACGCCCTGCTTCTTTAATGCTTCAACCGTGGTATGCAGTTGTTCAGCATCTATATCCCCCAGGACCATGGACCAACCTGCCTTACCATAGGTCTCGGCCAGGCAACGCCCCAAGCCTCCGGCTGCTCCGGTTATTGCAACCACCTGTGTCATGGCCGTTCCTCGTAACGCTTGATCTCCAGTTTAGCGATCAAGGCACGGTGTACCTCATCAGGCCCGTCTGCCAACCTGAGGATACGTGCGTAGGCGAATAATGCTGAGAGCGGTACATCTTGCGATAGACCTGCGCCTCCATGCATCTGTATGGCCTGATCGATAATGGTTTGAGCTACCTGAGGAGCAACGACCTTGATCTGTGATATTTCACTCATCGCTGCCTTGGCCCCCACAGTGTCCATCATCCAGGCCGCTTTTAAGGTCAATAATCTTGCCTGCTCGATGTTGATGCGTGCATTGGCGATAATATCGCGGTTCCCACCTAGGTTGATCAAAGGTTTTCCAAAGGCGATTCGGCTACGTCCCCGCTCAATCATCAGCTGCAACGCACGTTCGGCAGCACCCAATGCGCGCATGCAGTGATGAATGCGTCCTGGACCTAAGCGCCCTTGTGCAATTTCAAAACCACGTCCTGGACCTGCTATGACATTTTCGATAGGCAGCCTGACTTGGTTGAAGCTAACTTCACCATGTCCAAAGGGCTCATCATAGGCGCCAAATACCGGCAACATGCGTTCTACCTTGAACCCAGGCGTGTTCATCGGCACCAAGACCATAGAGTGTCTTAAGTACTTATGGGCATTAGGATCCGTTAACCCCATGAATATCACAAAACGTGCATGGGGATGTCCCACCCCGGAGCTCCACCATTTGGTGCCATGGCAAACCACTTCATCACCTTCGATGGTCGCTGTAGCCTGCATATTGGTGGCATCTGAAGAGGCTACTGCTGGCTCGGTCATGCAAAATGCCGATCGAATTTCACCGGAAAGCAGTGGTTTAAGCCAGTTTTCCTTTTGTTGATCTGAGCCGTATTTGACCAGAACTTCCATGTTTCCTGTGTCGGGTGCATTACAGTTAAATACTTCTGGTGCTATCAGACTCTGTCCGGTCAGTTCAGCAATAGGTGCGTAGTCGACGTTGGATAAACCTGCGCCATATTCTTCATCAGGAAGAAACAGGTTCCAAAGCCCTGCAGATCTGGCCTTAGCTTTTAATGACTCCATGACGGCGGGCTGTTTCCATATATCCCCGCCCTGGCGCAGTTGCTCAAGGTAAATAGCCTCCGCAGGGATAATCTCTTCCCGCAAAAAGCTCTCCGCTGCTTTAATGGCTTTCCTGGCTTTCTCTGAGTGTGCAAATTCCATGACCATAACTCCTGACGGGTAGTTTTCATCTAGCCTACGAGCCCTGCTATTATTAGTCCATTGAATTGTTTGTATATGAGGTCATGCATTCCATGCATATCCATAAGAGCGATTTATCCTTGCTTTTAGTCTTTCATGCCATTTATCAGGAAGGCTCATTGACACGAGCAGCTGATGTTTTACATCTGACTCAGCCTGCGGTCAGTCATGCCTTAGCGCGTTTGCGCCTGCGACTTAGTGATCCACTTTTCACTCGCCAGGGACAGCGTATGATCCCCTCTGCCATGGCCAGACAAATGGCTATGCCGGTAGCTCAAGCTATTGCCAGCTTAGAGTCTGTCTGGCTACATGATGCTGAGTTTCAACCTGGGCATGCTGAAATTGAATTTCGCTTAGGGATGAGGGACGTGCTGGAAGCCCATGTACTGCCTGGCCTGATGCGCATCCTGCGTTCATCTGCCCCAGGAATCCAGTTATCCAGTGTGCGCGTCGAGAGGCGACATTTAGCCTCCATGCTTAGTTCCGGGCAACTCGATATTGCTGTTGACGTTTATCTTCCTGTTTCGGAAGGACTGCGCTCCTGCCGACTCACCCGGGAAGCTCTGGCTGTTGTCGTAGGGCCGTGGTTTACCGACCACCGCGACTTATCGCTTGAAGACTACCTGCAAGGAAATCATATCCTGGTTTCTTCGCGTCGACAGGGACTAGGCCTTGAGGATCTTGAGCTACAAAGATTAGGTCTCTCTCGTCACATAGCTTTGCGATGTCAGCATTACTATGCCGCCTGTCAAGTGGTCGCTCAGACTAATCTTTTGCTGACAATGCCGCAAAGTTATGCTCGTTTATTGATCAAGGATTCGTCCAACATCATACGGCCTTTACCTGTAAGCATGCCTAGCATGGATATTTATATTTATTGGCACAGCCGACGTGAAGATGAGCCAGCTCATCGCTGGCTCAGACAACAACTTATGAAGGTAGCTGATCAACCATGACCGGTAAAAGTCAACTGTATCAGCCAGACCAGGGGTTGCGGGAATATACCTATCAGCAACACCAGCAGGACCACGCCCAGAACCATGATACCGCCAGCATGCTCGCCCCAATGCATGTCTGCATCAAAGCCACGCATGCCGGGTTGAACCATATACAGCGCCACCATGGTGCGTAGGTAATAATAAACACCTAAGGCGCTACCGATAAGCAATGCTCCTAATAGCCATAGTTGCTGACTCATCACACCCGCAACAGCAATGTAAAACTTGGCAATAAATCCTGCCGTAAACGGAATGCCCGCCAAGGAAAGCAAAGTGACCGTAAACACAGAGGTTAGCAACGGGCGGCGCCAGAACAAACCCCGATAATCCTGTAGCGAGTCAGCATCACGCCCTGCCTCTGCACTGGACATGAGGGCAATAACCCCGAAGGAACCTATCGCTGTCACGCTATACCCTACCAGATATACCGCAACTACCATAAAAGCTGCCATAGGTTTAATAAAGATCAGAACACCAATCATCATATAACCAAAATGAGCAATCGATGAATAACCCAGCATACGTTTAAGATTATTCTGCTTCAGGGCTAACAGGTTACCTATCAGGATCGAGGCAGCCGCCATGATTTTAAGTGCAAGGACAACTGGTGCATTATGCATCACGGGCGTTGCAATCATTAAGCGCAGTAAAACAGCCATCACAGCCACTTTGCTCGTTGTAGCCAGAAAAGCTCCGACGGGGGCGGGCGCTCCTTCATAGACATCGGGTGTCCACATATGGAAGGGCACTAAAGATAATTTGAAAGCAAAGCCTACCAGCAGTAACAAGGTGCCTCCCACCACCCAATAAGCCTCACTCTGTCCTGGCGCTGCAAGAAAACGCAAGCCTGTAAAACTCAGATCGCCAAATTGGGCATAAAGCAGGGCCATACCAAACAGCATAAACGAAGAAGCTGCTGCGGAAAGCACCATGTATTTGATGGATGCTTCTAGGCTGCGTTTCTTTTGATAGGTATATCCCACCAAACCATAGAAGGCGATGGACATCAACTCAAGACCAATGAACATGGAAACCAGACTGATGGAGGCTACCATGACCATAGCACCTAAGGCGGCCAGAATCATCAAGAGGTAGATTTCCTCACGGTTTTTAACAAAGTGCTCAATATAAGCATGCGTTAGAGTCAGGCAGGCAAGCGTTGTTACCAACGTTAGCCCCATAAAAAATATCGAGGTTCCATCAATGTAAAAAAGTGGCGTGACTACCTGGGGCATGGCATGCCATGCCGGATAAAGACATACAATGGCCGCATTGAGCCCAACCACTGCAAACGTTGGATTCCACCAAGGATCCCTTCGTACAGCAATCAATAACATGAGTATCACGACAGTCGCTGCAACCGCTACAAAAGGCAGGAAAGCTTGCATCATCATAGGGGTAATGGTCATGTCATCTCACCTTAGAACGGTCGTGGATGGAAGCACCGTCATCATGAGATGATGCAGCGTATCCAAGGCAGCAGCTGAGGTATTCAGGATAGGCTGCGGGTATACTCCCAGCCATACCATCACCACCACCAAGCTCATCATCATCATAAATTCGCGCCCATTCATCGCCGGCAGCACAGTTTCACTTTGCACTGGTCCAAAAAATGCCCTCTGCATCATCATCAGCGTGTAGATAGCCGCTACAATCATGCCACCGCTAGCAACCACGGTGATCAGGTGATTCACGGTATAGGTTCCCATCAAGATCAGGAACTCCCCAACAAAATTGCCCAAGCCCGGCAAACCCACAGACGCGGCTGCGAAGAACAGCGCCATGGGTGGTAGTGACCGAATTCTGGTCCACAAGCCGCCCATAAGATCCAGATTTCGCGTATGCATACGCTCATAAATCTGACCACTCAGTATGAAAAGGGCTGCCGCTGAAATTCCATGAGCCAGCATCTGCATGACCACGCCTTGAGTGGCTAGCGCATTGAAGGAATAAATGCCTATCAGCACAAAACCCATATGGGAAACTGAGGTATACGCAATCAGGCGTTTGATGTCACTTTGCCTGTAGGCCAGGATCGCACCGTAGAAAATACCTAACACACCCAGCCACATAGCAATGGGAGCAAATTGATGTGAGGCATTAGGGAACAAAGGCAAAGCAAAACGAAGGAACCCATACGCGGCTGTTTTCAGTAATATGCCTGCCAAATCCACCGAGCCTGCAGTGGGTGCCTGTGAATGTGCATCAGGCAGCCAGGCATGCAGGGGAACAACCGGAAGTTTGACGGAAAATGCTATGACAAAGCCTAGCATCAGTATCCATTCGAGGTGCGGGCTCATTCTACTGGATAAACCGAGCAGATCATGATAATCAAAGCTTAGATGATGGTTGATCTGAGCGTAGATCAAGGCCATGGTGATGATAGATAGCAGCATCAGCAAACCACTGGCCTGGGTATAGATAAAGAACTTGGTGGCTGCATAAATGCGCCCACGTCCACCGGGTACGTTATGTCCCCAAAGGGCGATGAGGAAGAACATGGGAACTAGCATCATTTCCCAGAAGAAGAAAAACAGCAGCATGTCCAGGGCCAGAAATACCCCCACCACCCCTGCGATGATCCAAAGCAGATTTAGGTGGAAGAAGCCAACGTGTTCCTGAACTTCACTCCAGGAGCAGGCCACAGCCAGGGTACCTAAAAACCCTGTAAGGGCGATCAGTAACAGCGATAATCCATCCAACCCCAAGTGAAAGCTTGCTCCCAGATCAGGGAACCAGGGTAGTCTGTATTCAACCGTCCACTGCGGTAAGCCAGCCAGCTTGGTAATAAAGTGGTAATCACCCTGTAGCCATATCACCACCGTCAGGATCAACAGCAAAAGCATGCTGAAAAAAGCAATCCATCGCGGCAATACACGGCTATAGCGTTCACCCACCCAACATAAGAATCCGCCGATGAGAGGTATCAGTATGAGCCAGGTCAGAATCATGGTGCGGTTGTCCCCCAGGCTAATGCATGAATGCAAAAACAATCATGAGAAGGAGTACTGCGCCTGTGGCGAGTACCGTGATGTCAAGCCGCAGCTGTCCGTTTTGCGTTCTGCTGAGCCAGCGATTAAAAAACATTGCTGTTTTAGGTAATAAATTGATGGTCTGATCAGCAGGATCTCGCCGCAGCACCCAAGTTAAGCCCAAAAAGGGACGAATAAATACCAGACGGTATAGGGCATCAAATCCCCATGCATTATACCAAATCTGGCTAATTAAACGTCCCGGGGTGCTGCTAGCAACGGCGGTAATAAATGATCTGCGTCCCAGAAAAAGTATGGCGGCCAGCAAAAGGCCCACGATACCCACCACGGCAGAGGTCATCTCTACCTGAGTACGCAGAGGGCCTTCAGCTGCGCCCACAGAGGCTGGTAGTACGCCACTCAAGGGCGGATGTATAAGTGCCCCCACGGCTGTTGATAAGACCAACAATATGGAAAGCGGAGCCCAGTAGGTCGCACCATGAATGGCGTGCGCATGACCTTTTTCTTCCCCGTGAAATACAATGAATATCATTCTGAACGTGTAAAGCGAAGTCAGAAATGCCCCCAGAAGGCCGGCATAGAACAATCCCATATGGTTACTCGCCACCGCCTGCCATAGGATTTCATCTTTGGAATAGTAACCCACGGTAATCAGAGGCAAGGCTGCCAGCGCCCCGCCGCCCACCAGGAAGCATGCATACACCAGGGGTATTTTTTTCCAAAGGCCGCCCATCTTGAAGATATTTTGCTCATGATGACAAGCGATAATTACGGCACCTGAGGACAAGAAGAGCAGTGCCTTAAAAAACGCATGCGCCATGAGATGGAATATAGCTGCACTCCAGGCACCTACACCCAGAGCCAAAAACATATATCCAATCTGGCTCATCGTTGAATAGGCCAAAACACGCTTGATATCGGTTTGTGACAGTGCCGCAAAACCCGACAACAACAAGGTGGCAGCTCCGACGATACCGACGAGTTCCAGAACATCAGGCGCTAGCTGAAACAGGGTGTGCGTACGCGCAATCAGGTATACACCTGCCGTCACCATGGTGGCGGCATGTATCAAGGCAGATACCGGTGTTGGACCGGCCATGGCATCTGCCAACCACGTCTGTAACGGAAGCTGCGCCGATTTACCCACGGCACCGCCGAGCAGGAGCAGAGTAATCACATTGATCATGGTTGAGCCCACGACAAAGTGTTGTGGTGCCAGAACCAGTATCTGCTGAATATCCAAGGTGCCTAACTGTTCGTGCAGCGTGAACAACCCCAAGGCCATGAATACGTCGCCAATTCGGGTAATGATAAAGGCTTTCTGCGCAGCGGAGCCATTGGCAGAGGTCTTGTAGTAAAAGCCTATCAGTAGGTAAGAGCACAAGCCTACTCCTTCCCAGCCTACATACATCGTTACCAGTGAGCTACCCAGCACCAGCACCACCATGCTGGCGACAAACAGGTTCATGTAGGCAAAAAACCGGGAATAACCCTCTTCGCCGCGCATATACCATGAGGCAAATATGTGTATGAGAAAGCCTACACCGACGATAACGCCTAGCATGGTCAGGGATAAACCATCGAGCTGCAGGGCAAAATCAACCTGAAAGCCAGGAAGATCAATCCAGCTCCAGAGTTTTTGCAATTGACTGTAACCCGTAGGGTGCTGGGCATAGTCCATGGCCGTAGCCAGAACGGTCAACAGACTAAGCCCCATCGAACCAACACCGATCGTAGCCGCCGCATTCTCACTTAGGCGTCTGTTGAGAAATGCCAGCAATAGAAAGCCAATCAGGGGAGACAGGAACGTTATATAGAGCAGATTCATCCGTGCATCTCGCTTGCCGCATCGACACTGAGTGTCTTAAACCGGCGGTAGAGTTGGAGAACAATGGCCAAGCCGATAGCAGCTTCACTGGCAGCTAAGGTCAGGATCAGAATAAACATGATCTGTCCATCAGGGCGAGCCCAGCGGCTACCCGCTACCACAAATGCCAAGGCGCTGGAATTCATCATGATTTCAATCGACATCAACATAAATAGAATGTTGCGCCGTACCAGCAAACCGCACAAACCTAAAGAAAATAGCACGGATGCCAGCACCAGCCCGTATTCCATCGGGATACCCTGCATTATCATGGCGTTATTCCCTCACCTCAGGACGACCCAGATGCCAAGCAGCCACCATGGCCGCCAGCAAAATCATGGATGCCAGTTCAACCGCCAGCACGTAGGGTCCAAAAAGAGCGGCACCGACACTTTGGGCTGATACCTCATAGGTTGTCGTCGGATGAAGAGCACCATTCAGCAGCAGCATGACCAGCATAGCCAACAGTACCGTGGATAATATGCCAGGGCCTATCCAGTAGCGTAGGTGCAGTCCTAGTTTTTCTTGCTCCTCAACTTGTTTACCTAAATTGAGCATCATTACCACAAACACGAAGAGCACCATGATGGCACCGGCATATACGATAATTTCGAGGGCTCCTGCAAAGGGGGCACCCACATTGAAGAACACCATGGCAACGGCTATCAGTGATAGTACGAGATACAGTAGTGCATGCACGGGGTTGCTGCTGGTGATGACCCGCAGCGTGGCCATGACTGCCACCGCTGCTGCCAGGTAGAATGCCAAGGCAGAAATATTCAACATAACCTCCTTTAAGGTAGCAAGCTCTTGACGTCGATCGGAGCTGACTCGTGGTCTGCTGCTCCCTTGGGTTTTCCTGCAATCGCAAGGCCCGCAACGCGATAGAAATTATATTCGGGGTACTTGCCTGGTCCTGAAATGAGCAAATGTTCCTTTTCGTACACCAGATCCTGGCGCTTATATTCACCCATCTCAAAATCAGGCGTTAGCTGTATAGCTGTGGTGGGACAAGCCTCTTCACACATGCCACAAAATATACAACGTGAGAAGTTAATCCTAAAAAATTCCGGATACCATCTACCATCCTCAGTTTCTGCCTTTTGCAGCGATATACAGCCCACTGGGCAGGCAACAGCGCACAGGTTACATGCGACACAACGTTCCTCACCATCCGGATCCCGTGTCAGCACAATGCGGCCACGGTAGCGCGGGGGTAGATATACTTTTTGTTCCGGATACTGGATGGTATCTCGCTTGCGAAATGCGTGCGAAAACACCATCACCATGCTGCGTATTTGTGAATAGATGCCCACCAGCAGATTCATGAAAAACTCCTCTCAGGGCATTACCGCAGGGCTGTTCCAAAGTACCACGGCAGCTGTTCCCACCAGATTGATCAGGGTCAGGGGTAAGCAAACTTTCCAACCGAAGTCCATGATCTGATCGTAGCGAGGTCTGGGCAATGCACCGCGAACCAAAATAAACAGGCAGACAAAAATAAAGGTCTTGGCAGAAAACCAGAACAAGGGCCAGTCCATAAAACTGCCAAACGGAGACAACCAGCCTCCAAAGAACAAGGTCGAGATAAGCGCGGAGACCATGAGAACTCCGACATACTCGCCTACGAAGAACATGCCAAACTTCATACCCGAGTACTCCGTATGAAAGCCTGCGGCCAGTTCCTGCTCAGCTTCTGGCAAGTCAAACGGACTGCGGTGGGCAACGGCAACACCGGCAATGGCAAACGTAAAGAAACCTATGATTTGGGGAAACACAAACCATACATGCTCTTGAGCCTTAACAATGTCGCGCAAGTTAAATGAGCCTGTGATAGCCACTATCCCCATTAGGGACAGCCCCATAAAGACTTCATAACTTACAGTTTGTGCCGTGGTACGTACACCACCGAGTAGCGCGTATTTACTATTGCTCGACCACCCGCCCAACATGGCAGCATACACAGCCAGTCCAGCAACGGCGAAGAAAAACAACAGGCCTACGTTCATGTCGACCACGCCCCAGGTCGGCGTAATCGGTACCACTGCAAACGCAAGCAACAGAGCTCCCATGGCTATGCCTGGAGCCAACCAGAAGGTGAACTTATCAACGAAGGGAGGCGTCCAGTCTTCTTTGAAGAAGATTTTCAGCATGTCGGCCACCACCTGCCCTAGCCCAAAAGGGCCAACACGATTGGGACCATAGCGGTCCTGCCATAAGGCCAGCAGACGTCGCTCAAGCCAAGGCAAGAGTGCCGCTACTAACACAGGCACCAGCAGAATTACCACAGATTTCAAAACAGCAATGATGATTGCAATAATCTGAGGGGTGAACCAACTTATAATTGCGTTCATCATTCCAGCCCTCCGCTAGCCAACTCGGCCTCGCCACCTTCTACAGCAGGCAACAAACCATAGGGCAGGCCCAGACACCCCGAAGCAAGACTATCGCTAAGCCGCAGTTCCAGTGTCCATGTGACTGTTCCGATCTTAAGTTGCACTTGACTGCCTTCAGCTGCCTGCACTTGTTTTCTTGGCGCCATGACATAGGGAAGAGATTGCCGCCCTTGTAAAACCTCTGCGCGAGAACTCAGTTCATCGCTACCGAAAATATGGTGCAAGGCTACCAAGGCAAATTTACCTTTTGCTGGCTGCACTCTGGCTGAAGGTAATGCCACATAAGCTGGTTCATTACTTTGTGCCCAAAGCCTGACACCTGGATCACCATGCTGCAGATGCCCGCCGACCTCCTCCTGAAATTTATTCCATGCCGCCGGTGAATTCCATCCCGGTGCCCAAGCAAAGGGAATGAGGGCTGAATCTTCTTGCGGCCCTACATAACCTTCCATGGAAAATGTCAGAGCTGTATCGCTGTCCTGCGGTTGCCTAGGTTCATGCACCGAGATATTGGCACGCATGGCTGTACGCCCCGAATAGCGACGAGGCTCACGAGCTACCTTAAGGCCTAAAATACGATAACGGGCATTCGGTGCAGCCTGTTGAATGGCTGCCAATGGTTCATAGGCGGCGGCTAGTTCAGCGGTTGCCTCATCCAGTTGTGACCAGTTGATCGCTGTACCCTGGCGTACACTTTCCAGGGCATGTAACCAGCGCCAACTTTCTCTCTGACAAATCTCAGGCTTGTAGTATGACGGCTCATAAACTTTGAAGTACCGCTGCGCTCGTCCTTCCATGCTGACTACCGTACCGTCAGCTTCTGCAAAACTCGCTGCGGCAAGCACCGCATCAGCCTTGGCCAAGGTTTCATGCTGCTGATGATCAATGACAATCAAGTGTTTAAGGCGTGCCAATGCAGCATCCACCTTATCCTTGGGCAGCGAGCGGTACAGATCATGCTCAAGCACAATCAAGGTATCCACATCACCTGTCTCGATAGACTCTAAAGTATGTTCCAGAGCTAGGCCACCTAACATACCAACACCCGCTGTATTGACGTCAGGGAGGACCTGAGCAAGAGCCACGGGCTTACCTATTTTCAACAGAGCAAGGGCTACCTGGGTTGCAGCCTGTACCAGCGTTGAACTACCTGCGCTGATACCGCTGATGACCAGGGGATGAGTCGATGATCGCAAGGCATCCGCTATCACGACGGCTTTGGCCTGTACTTCAGCAGCAAGCCCTGGTACGGCGGGGGCGGCATGGTCCAGCAGATGCGCTACGGCAAAACCCAATAGCGCTTGCTCTTCCGGATGCGCCCAATAGCAATCAGCGGCTACATCATCCAATCTCGTGGCTTGTACGTGGGTCAAGAAGATAGGACTGCGTTCATGCTGCGCAATATTTTTGATAGGTTCAGCGTTCCAGGCGGGAACTTTGCGTTCTGCAGCCAGTTGTAGTGCTCTTGTTTTGGCTGTTTGGCGCAAGGCCAATGCAACCCGAGGCGACGTCTGGGTGACATCTTCTCCGAGGACCAAGGCTACATCTGCAGATTCCATATCACGCAACGTAGGTACATGGATACCCTTAATCTGCTGGCTTGCCCGTGCAAGCTGAACCAGTTCATGGGTAGCTTGCGTCATACCATGGCTGTAATAATCTATCCCCACCAGACGCTGCAAAGCGAAATTGCTTTCCAGGCTTGCGCGCGTTGAGCCTATGCCAGCCACTTTGTCATTACCGCGCAGCCAGCCCGCAACTGCATCAAGCGCGGCATCAACGCCTACCATGTCACGTTGGCCCTGGCGTACTAGCCAGGATTGCTTGGGCCTGTCTTCGCGATTCACAAAGCCATAACCAAAGCGACCACGGTCACACAAGAAATGATGATTGACCGTTCCGTGATAGCGATTTTCAATACGGCGTATCAGACCATACCGTTCACCCGGGCTAATATTGCAACCCACGGAACAGCCCTGGCAAATTGATGGTGCAAACTGCATATCCCATTTGCGCGTGTAGTGCTCACCCGCCGTTTTGTCGGTGAATACTCCTGTTGGGCAGACTTCAGTCAAGTTTCCACTGAACTCACTTTCCAACACGCCTTCCTGAGCACGACCGAAATACACATTATCATGTGCACCAAATACACCCAAGTCAGTTCCACCTGCATAGTCCTTGTAGTAACGAACGCAGCGATAGCAGGCAATACAACGGTTCATTTCATGCCTGATGAATGATCCTAAGTTTTGATTGGCATGGGTGCGTTTGTTAAAGCGGTATTTACGGGTACTGTGACCCGTCATCACCGTCATATCCTGTAAATGACAATGCCCACCCTCTGCGCATACCGGACAATCATGAGGGTGGTTAGTCATCAACCATTCCACGACGCTTTTACGGAAGGCCTTGGCTTCTTCATCGTCGATTGAAATGAATGTCTTGTCACTGGAGGGAGTCATGCAGGACATGACCAACCTGCCACGCTTATCGTTTTCGTCGGCATACTGCTTAACCGCGCATTGGCGGCAGGCTCCGATGGAACCTAGCGCAGGGTGCCAGCAGAAATAGGGCACATCCATGCCCAAAGACAGACAGGCTTCCAACAGGTTGTTGGCACCGTCGACTTCGTACGTCTTACCATCGATGTGTATGGTCGCCATCGTCGCTTCTACACCTTGTCCCCATCATCGGGGGCTGTATCATCCGAATACCATGCCTTTCACAGCACAGCACCGCCCTGGCAGCCTTCAGACTGCCTTGATTCCTTTCTCAAATTCGCCACGGAAAAACTTGATTGCACTTTGCAATGGTTCCATGGCTCCTGGAGCATGCGCACAAAAAGGTCTGCCTGGCCCCAGCCAACGTGTCATATCCTGTAACCATTCAATATCGCCTACCGCGCCTTCACCACGACTCAAGGCATCCACAACCTTTAAGGTCCAGGGCAAGCCATCACGGCAGGGCGTGCACCACCCACAGGATTCTCTCGCCATGAATACCATCAGATTGCGCAGCACCTTCATGATGTCCTGTTCGCTATCAACCACCATGATCAGCCCTGTACCCATGCGGCTACCTGCCTTGCCAATGGTGTCGTAGTCCATGGCCAAATCCAGGTGCTCGGGCATCAAGAAATCTGTTGATGCGCCTCCCGGAAGCCAGGTGACCAGCTCTAGGCCTTCCTGCATGCCACCCGCAAGCTCAAGAATCGCGCGCGAGGTCGTTCCAATAGGTAATTCCCAAAGGCCGGGGTTCTTAACCCGCCCGGCTATACCATAAAGTTTAGTACCTGCATCACTGCTGAGACCCTGGGAAAGGGACTTGAACCAAACGGCACCTTTAAGCACGATATCAGGTATATTGCACAGGGTTTCAACATTATTGACGATCGTAGGACGACCCCAAGCGCCTGCCTGCTGCGGAAAAGGTGGCTTGGTGCGTGGATTGGCCCGTCGACCTTCCAGACAGTTGATCAGCGCCGTTTCTTCTCCACAGATATACCTGCCTGCACCTTCATGTACATGCAATTGGAAACTGAAATCGGTACCCAATATGTTATTGCCGAGGTAACCTGCTGCCTTGGCTTCTGCAATGGCACTTCTAAGCCGTTCAGCAGCTTCTATATATTCACCACGTAAAAAGATGTAACCCACCTGAGCGCCGATAGCGTAGGCCGACACCACCATGGACTCAACCAGCTGGAAGGGTAACTCCTCCATCAGCATGCGATCCTTAAAGGTGCCCGGTTCCATTTCATCGGCGTTACAAATCAGATATTTGCGGCCGGAATCAGGTCCCATGGGGATTAACGACCACTTGACACCCGTGGGAAAGCCTGCGCCACCGCGTCCACGCAATCCTGCATCCTTAACCGTCTTCTGCAGTTCTAAGGGGTCCGTACCCATTATCTTGCGCAGCGCAGCAAAACCTTCTAAAGCCTCGTAAGCGCTCAGCGTATGCACCGCTCCCCCCGCCGCATGTCGACGCCAGGTCAGCGGATGCGTCTCACGATCGACCTTGATGCCCACATTGATCTGGGAACTCATGCGTACTGCTCCAATACCTGCCCAACATTTTCAGGCGTGACATTGAAATGGGTGTCTTCATCGATAAGAAGTACTGGCCCACGATCACATGCACCTAGGCAAACCACCGGCAACACCGTAAATTTATCGTCAGCCGTGGTCTCGCCAGGTTTAATGGCAAGAATTTCCTGGATGCGCTCGTATACCTTTTCAAAACCGGTCAAATAGCAGCCTATGCTGTCACAGACTAAAATGACATGCCTACCTACGGGCTGCCTGTAGATGCGATTGTAGAAGGTAGCAACTCCCTCGACATCTGCAGCGGAAACGCCTAACACGGCAGCAATAGCGGTGATAGCGCCATCACTCACCCAACGTCGTCGCTCCTGCACGATCTTAAGCGCATCGATAGTGGCCGCTCTTGCATCCTCATAGTGATGCATGGCCGACTCGATGGCCTGCCGCTCATCGGCAGTGAGTTCGAAGGGGTCACCACGGTCGGTGACAATGATCTGATTTTTAGGGTTAGCGGTCGACATCTGCCATCACAAAGTCAATACTGGCCAATAAGGCGATCAGATCCGGGACCATAGAGCCTCGAATCACCGAAGGTATCTGTTGCAAATGCGGGTAACTGGGCGTGCGTATGCGCGTCCGGTAACTCATGGTGCTGTGGTCTGAGGTGACGTAGTAGCTGTTGATGCCCTTGGTGGCTTCAATCATTTGACAGCTTTCGCCTGCCGGCATAATCGGACCCCAGGAAACCGACAGGAAGTGAGTGATCAAGGTCTCGATATCCTTGAGCGTCCTTTCCTTGGGAGGAGGACAGGTCAGCGGATGATCTGCCTTGTAGGGTCCCTCAGGCATATGGTCCAGACACTGCTTGATAATGCGCAAGCTCTGGCGCATTTCTTCAAGACGCAGCATGCCGCGATCATAAGCATCGCCATTCTGGGCGAGCGGCACCTCAAAATCGAAGTTTTCATAACCTGAGTAAGGACGTGCCTTGCGCAAGTCAAAATTGACACCCGTAGCACGTAATCCAGGTCCTGTCACACCCCAGGCCAAGGCCTGTTCCTTGTCATACTTGGCGACGTGGCGCGTGCGGCCTATCAGTATGGAGTTTTTCATGGCTGCCTTTTCATACTCATCAAGGCGCTTGGGCATCCACTCAACAAATTCCCGTACCAGCTTGTCCCAGCCTTTAGGCAGGTCATGGGCAACCCCACCTATACGGTACCAAGCCGGATGCATGCGAAAACCTGTAATGGCCTCAATGACATCGTAAGCTTTCATGCGGTCGGTAAACATGAAGAAAATTGGCGTCATCCCACCCACGTCCTGAATATAAGTACCCAGGAATAACAAATGGGACGAGATACGGAAAAACTCGGCCAACATAACGCGTATGGTCTTGACTCGATCAGGAACTTCTATCCCGGCAAGTTTCTCGACTGCTAACACATAGGGCAGGTTGTTCATGACCCCGCCCAGATAATCGATGCGATCGGTATAGGGAATAAAGCTATGCCAAGTTTGACGCTCTGCCATCTTCTCAGCGCCACGGTGGTGATAGCCGATGTCAGGCACACAATCCACAATTTCTTCGCCATCTAGCTGCACGACGATACGAAAGGCACCATGCGCAGAAGGGTGGTTGGGGCCTAGATTGAGGAACATGAAGTCCTCAGTATCATTGCCCTTGGCCATGCCCCACTGCTCAGGCTTGAACAACAAGGCTTCCTGTTCAAGATCCTGCTTAGCCGCATTCAGCATGAACGGATCAAATTCGGTAGCACGCGCCGGATAATCCTTGCGCAAAGGATGCCCGGTCCATGTCGGAGGTAAAAGTATGCGAGTCAGCAAAGGATGACCATCAAACACGATACCTAGCAGGTCCCAGACTTCCCGCTCGTACCAATTGGCATTCGGCCAAATTCCCGTTGCGGTAGGTAAGTGCAAGTCCTCAGAGGACAAGGCCACCTTGATACGTACATCACTGTTGCGTTCTATCGAAAGTAAGTGATAGAAAACCGTGTAGTCTGCTGCGGGCAATCCTGCTCGGTGCTGGCGCAACCTTTCATCTACACCTGAGAGGTCATAAAGCATGCTGTAGGGTTGCGGAACATGGCGCAAAAACTTCAACACATCAATCAACTGCGAACGCTGCACCCACAGGGTTGGCAATTTATCTACCGTAGCCTGGAACACAAATGTGTCAGCGCCAAAGTGACTGCGCAGCTCACGCACAACCTCATGTTCGCTGCCCGGAAATTCCGGGGTTATTCGGACTTCTTCAGCCATCGGTATCTTCGCCCCACCTTTAAACTCAGGTCAACACACTCAGATTTGATCTGGCGTGCGTAAATGGGTGACCGCAATACGTTCTGCCTGTTTGCGATCACGCTCAGGCTGCATATCTGCGCGGTACACTCCTTGTTCTCCCACCACCCACGACAAGGGCCGGCGCTCTTTACCAATGGAGTCCTGCAGTAACATCAGCGCCTGCAGGAATGCCTCTGGACGAGGTGGACAGCCAGGGATGTACACATCCACAGGCAAAAATTTATCCACCCCCTG
>JABEVH010000265.1 GCA_013043915.1 Pseudomonadales bacterium | reverse complement strand
GTCGTCAGGATGTTATGGCCTGGGTATCACGGCTTAATCAGGCGCTGGATGAAGGGCGACTTGAACTGCGCTGCCAGATGATTGCTCCCTTGTCGGCGGAGGCGGAACTCGATGGGCTGCATTATGAGATATTGCTGTCCATGCAGAACGATGATGGTAGCCTGATCTCTCCGGGTGAGTTCATGCAGGCGGCAGAGCGTTATAACCGTATGCAGGCGGTTGATCGCTGGGTGATTGAAAACGTGTTACGGTGGATGGCTGTCAATCCTGAAAAACTCGCAATGCTGGGCGGTTTTTCCATCAACCTGTCAGGGCACTCGCTCAATGATGAAGGTTTGATGGAGTTCATATTTCAGCAGTTTTCACAGTACGATGTACAGCGTTCCAAGCTTTGCTTTGAGGTGACAGAAACTACAGCTATTGCTAATTTGGCAGATGCAGCTGATTTCATTCGCGAGATGAAAAGAATCGGTTGTAAATTTGCGCTGGATGATTTTGGTGCAGGCATGTCGTCGTATGCCTATCTCAAGAATTTGCCGGTGGACTTTATCAAGATTGATGGTAGTTTCATCAAAAATCTTGATAAAGATAAAGCTGATTATGCCATGGTCAAATCCATACATGAAATGGCTAAGCTGCTGGGAAAAGCTACTATAGCCGAATATGTCGAAAATCAGGCTATCTTGGAATGTCTGAGAGAAATTGGGGTAGATTTTGTTCAGGGTTATGAGATTGAAAAGCCTAGATTACTTTCAGGCTTGTAAGGCGTGGCGGTCGCGTTCATCCCACAGCTGCTGGGCCTGTTGTAAGGCTGTTTCCATGATTTTGTTAGGGTCGAGTGAGCGTAGAACCAGAGCCATGGTTCCAATGCAGGCCAAGGCGCCATAGGGATGATCCAGGTCGCCTCGCCAGAGAGCGATCAGGTGATTGACGTCTGTCATCGATTCCATAGGATGGCGTTCACTGGACATCTGGGGCCAGGTTTCTTCGTAAGGAACACCGAGCCATAGGCCCTCGGTTTTAAGGACGCCATCGGGATTGCGTTCAGCTTCTCCCCCTTCACCCTTAAAGATGGTCACTTGCTGATCTCCGGCAGCGAGTAAGGCGGCAAGATGACGGCTACGGTATGCAGGATGAAATATGGGTACCAGCGCAAGTTGGGCTTTGGAGGGATTGAGTAATCTGACCAGGGAGTGCATGGGCGTGCGTACTCCTAGCAGGGGACGCAGTGCAATTAACTGACTCAGTCGTGGATGAAAGTCGCTCAGGTCCATATAGACCAGACGTTGTTGCTGTAGATGCTTGCGGGCAGATGCGGCATCGGAGGCATGGGCTATGCCCAGCCCGCGCAAGACATCCCGTGTTGCCAAGCGATCTTCCCCTACAGGGCTGCCATGCATAAAGATACGGATGCCTTCCTGTGACAATCGTTTGGCTGCCAATAAGAACCAGGGTAGGTGTTTACGTTTTCCAGCATAGGAGGGCCAGTCTACGGTGCAGTCCAGATCTAGCGGGCTGCTTAAGGCCCGGCTGGCCTGTAACATGCCCGCCAGTTCATCAGCAGATTCATCTTTGACACGCAGCAACATCAGAAATGCACCGATTTGTACATCCATGGCCTGTCCCTGCAACAGCAAGGTGACGGCATCATGGGCCTCTTCCCGGGTCAGGTCTCGGCTACCTTGTCGTCCCTTGCCAAGAATTCGCAAGAAATGGGCAAAATGATGTTCTTGCATAAAGCTACCTGCTAAAGGCAATGGGGGGGTTTAGGTAAGCCAGCAATCATGGCCAAGATGGAGGCTGAACGTCCCGGGAACTGCCGAGCCAAGGCCAGGCTGTCAAAGTCGGGTGCTAGCTCTTGCTGAGCATAGCGGATCAGGGGGCGTGTACTGGGGGCATAGCCAAATTGTTGATAGTAACGGCGTACCAGTTCGATAAGCTGGCGACGTTCGTCCTGTAGCACAAGATCAAGCTCCTGAGCGACGAGGTCGGCAAATTCCCAAGTCCAGTGGCTAGGGTCACGGAGAAAGCCCTGAGCATCGCGCTCAATTAGCATGTGATGCATCGCTCAAACTGAGGCAGACGTTTGATCCACTCAGCATAATCGATCAATTCAACGCCTTCAGGGGTGAGTCCGCGGCAATGAGCATCGACGATCAGGCCCCATGCAGGTACGCCCCAGGACTGATACAGACTATCACCGATCAGCAGTACCTGATCTTCCGGCAATAAGGGAGGCAGGGGGTGTCGTGAACTTTTAATGTACAGGGTACTCACCAGTAAATAACCTCCTGCTGTTCGTTCAGTATCTCTTGCAGCTCCCTAGGGCCCAAGGCTTGCCACGGGGCAGGTAAAGCAGCTAAGGGACAGCCTTCCGCTTGTACATAACAATGCTCAATGTCATATAGCGGCAATGAAGCAAGTAGCCGAAAAAGATCGCGTCGACCGGTCATAGAGGTATCTTGCCCTTCCTGCAGTAGCCAGCATGCCTCATGACTTAGGCAGATGCTTACCGCGTACCCCATGACAGCCAAAATCAAGGCCATATCGATACTCTCCTGAATAGCAAGGGAGGCATAGGGTGATTGGCGCAGCATAAGCAGGATTTTCATGGCTGACCGAAATGCAGGCGATGGTTGGAAAGTTGATAAGCCTCTGCCAGCAAGCCTAGTCCTCCGAGCACGAAGCCAGGTGCCAGGCTATGCCCGAGGCGCTGATGCCGTTCCGCTTCTTCGCGGGAGAGTACGCCACGGCGCAAGGCCGCAGCGATGCAGACACAAAGTTCAATGCCTTGATCGGCCAGAATTTTCCATCCAGGCAAGTCATCGCGTTCATCCTGAGGAGGGGTGCGCAAGCCTGATGCATGATAGACTCCCTCGCCGTAGAAAAAAATACGGACGATATGATGGCCTTGACTAGCAGCGGCCTGACAAAATGGTAGGGCATGATCCCCCATCGGCGTTCCTGGAGCCGCCGTTACTAAAATTGCCAGTTGCATCTGACTTTTCAAATGGCTTCCTCTGCAGTATCATTCAGCGCCGCACAAGTTAACATTGTGCATCAGATGCCGCTGATTGAGTAGATGGCGGTATCTTTCTAGCGTAAGGCACCGGCCTTGAAAGCTGATGCATCGGATGCTGGGGTAGTTTTTTGGGTCTCGTTTCCGCAATTTACGGGAATCGTTGCCGCAGCCCTCATGACTTGGGGGTAAAAGTTTGGAGGTGTGGGAGAGTGGTTTAATCCATCGGTCTTGAAAACCGACGAAGGTGAGAGCCTTCCGTGAGTTCGAATCTCACCGCCTCCGCCAAATGAAAAAAAGGCCCCGTGATAGGGGCCTTTTTGGGTTCTTCCCATAGGTTAGGCACCGCACTCAAACCCACGGCCGCGAGAATCCCCTCGCTTTCCGCCCCTACGGGATCTTCGATAGACCACAATCTTTTCAGTGGTAGACATGGGGAGGTTTAGGTTTACTTCCTGACTTTCAGGAACTGCTATCCATGGACTTTGATCATTTGGTAGCGGCACATGGAGGACTGCTGCGTAATCAGGCCAAGCCCCCCTACGGACAGCAGAGGGGTAGGCCATCTAGCCAGAGTGGCTCCTCCTTGTTGGAAATAGAGGTCAAGAGCGATTTGGCCGGATTTCAAAAATCATGAGCAAAAAAGGATGAACGCGCTATCCTAGGGGTGGATAATTACTAGGAGTCTATGATGAATTTAGGACGTACAGTAGTGTTAGCAGGTGCTTTGATGCTGTCAATAGTGCCTGCCTTGGCAGATAAGATAATTCAGTACACCTTGGATCCCTGGCATACACAGGTGAGATTTACCTGGGAGCATGCTGGATTCTCTACGCCGGGGGCGGCTTTTACGGATGTAACCGGTACTATTCAGGGAGACCAGGACGCCCCTGAAAAATCAACGGTAAATGTTGTGATTCCGGTGAAGTCTCTCGATAGCTATGTGCCAGCCTTAAATGAGCATTTGCTGGATTCAGGTGACTTCTTCAAGGCTAAACAGTTTCCCGACATAACCTTTAAGAGCACAGAGATCACTGACGTTAACCGGACGGCGCGAACTTTCAAGTTGCATGGTGTACTGACCGTGAATGGTATCAGCAAGCCCGTAGTTCTGGATGCTAAAGCTAATACGGTAGGAGGGCACCCCTTCTATAACGGCGCTCCTGCAGCTGGCTTTGATGCTTCAACGACCCTTAAACGCACAGATTTTGGCATGGGTGCTTATGTGCCCTTGGTCAGCGATGAGTTAAAAGTGGTCATTACGGTGGAAGCGATTGAGACC
>JABEVH010000264.1 GCA_013043915.1 Pseudomonadales bacterium | reverse complement strand
TCGTTCAGCAGCAGCCAGGCAAGCCTGCGCTATATCATCAGCATGCACGGGTTGACGTAAACCGGTGCCGCCACCGACCAGGGGGAAGGCATGAAAGCGCCTGAGTACACGAACAATGGTGGAAATATTCTGATCACGTCCATGTCCATAGATCAGTGTGGGGCGCAAAAGGGTGGTGGTTACAGCTTGTGCCGTCCCCCAACGTTCGATTTCATCTTCAGCTTTAGCTAAATCCAGGGCCCAACGCTGGTCACTAAGGTCAGATGAATTTATCTTGGTATAACGGCTGGTCGATGATAGCGCAACGACATTGGAAACGCCCAAGTCTTGCATCAGTGCAAAGTACAAAGGTAGGCAAGTTAAAGGAACTAGGCTGATCCAACGTTGTAGCGAAGCGGGATAGTCCTGTGTCAGCCCCAAGGTATGCCAGCTGCAGAGTTCGCTGGCGGGATGTGGTTTTCTGGACCATGCATGCACGTCATAGCCTGCAGCCTTTAGCTGGCGCAACAGACTAACGCCAACCAGGCTATCTGCCCCCAGCACCCCCACAGACCCTTTGGCGACCATGCCCCATACCTTGCTGCCTAGACGAGCTGCCATCATAACATGTTGGCCTGCGATAACTAATCAGCAGACTGCAGGGTAAGGCCGCGCGTGGCCTGGTCGAGAAAGCGCGCATCGGTTTCCGATCCCAGTTTAATCATCAAACGAAGATCATTAGGAGCATCGGCGTGTTTGAGTGCATCCTCGTAGGTGATTTCGCCGGCCGTATAAAGGGTATACAGGGCCTGATCAAAGGTTTGCATGCCGAGTTCGCGAGATTTTTTCATCAGTTCTTTCAGCAGGTGTACTTCACCTTTGCGTATGTGATCCGATACAAGCGGCGTATTAAGCAGCACTTCAATACAGGCGCGGCGCGCTTTGCCATCAGGGGTAGGGATAAGCTGCTGCGCCACAATGCCGCGCAGATTAAGCGAAAGATCCATGAGCAGTTGAGGATGGCGGTCCGCCGGGAAAAAGTGGATGATGCGATCTAAGGCTTGGTTGGCGTTATTGGCATGTAGGGTTGCTAGCACCAGGTGACCTGTCTCGGCAAAGGCGATGGCATAGTCCATCACTTCACGGGTTCTGATTTCACCGATAAGAATGACATCAGGCGCTTGGCGCAGGGTGTTTTTCAGGGCAACTTCAAAATTTTCAGTATCAATTCCTACTTCACGCTGCGTTACGATACAACTGGCATGCTGGTGTATAAACTCAATCGGATCCTCAATGGTGATGATATGACCGCGCGAGTTATGGTTACGATGTCCAATCATGGAAGCCAGGGAAGTGGATTTACCCGTACCCGTGGCACCAACAAAGATAATGACTCCGCGTTTGCCCATGGCCAGTTCTTTGATAACTTCAGGCAATTTGAGTTCATCAATGGAAGGGATATTGGTTTCAATGCGTCTGAGTACCATGCCAACCAAATTGCGCTGATAATAGGCACTGACACGAAAACGGCCTATTCCGCGAGCTGAGATGGCAAAATTACACTCTTTGAACTGGGCAAATTCCTTGCGCTGAGCTTCCGTCATGACACCTAGTACCACTTCACGCGTCATGTCTGGAGTAAGAGGAGTTCGGGTGATGGGCATCACCTGCCCGTTGAGTTTGATCGAAGGAGGAACCCCGGCCGTGATAAACATGTCCGAGCCGCCTTTTTGCACCATGATTTTCAACAAGTCTTCAAATTCCATGGTACGAGCTCCTCAAATAGAATCAGGGATTTTAGCGGCTTCACGAGCTACCGCTTGGGTAACCAGACCTTTTTGTACCAGATTTCTCAGGCATTGATCCAGGGTCTGCATGCCGTAGCCAGCGCCTGTTTGAATAGCGGAATACATCTGTGCCACCTTGTTCTCACGTATGAGATTTCTGATGGCCGGGGTACCCACCATGATTTCATGTGCGGCCACCCGCCCACCACCATTTTTCTTCAACAGAGTTTGCGACACCACGGCCTGCAAGGACTCTGAAAGCATGGAGCGAACCATTTCTTTTTCTTCGGCAGGGAATACATCGACAACACGGTCAATCGTCTTGGCTGCAGAGGTGGTATGCAAGGTGCCAAATACCAGATGTCCAGTCTCGGCCGCTGTCAACGCCAAGCGGATGGTTTCCAGGTCGCGCATTTCACCGACCAGAATGATGTCCGGGTCTTCACGCAGGGCAGAACGCAGGGCTTCAGAAAATCCTAGGGTGTCTCGGTGAACTTCACGTTGGTTCAGCAAACACTTTTTGGATTCATGCACGAATTCAATAGGGTCTTCAATAGTCAGGATGTGCTCATAGCGTGTGGCATTGATATAGTCGAGCATGGCAGCAAGTGTCGTGGATTTGCCTGAGCCCGTGGGCCCCGTCACTAAAACAATGCCGCGCGGAAAATCAGAGATGTCCTGAAATACCTTGCCCATGCCCAAGTCCTCCATGGTCAAAACCTTGGAGGGAATGGTACGAAATACGGCGCCGGCCCCACGATTCTGGTTAAAAGCATTAACGCGGAACCGAGCTACGCCAGGAACTTCAAATGAGAAGTCGGTTTCCAGAAATTCTTCGTAATCTTTTCGCTGTTTGTCATTCATAATGTCGTAAATAAGGCGATGCACCTCCTTATGCTCCATGGCGGGCAGGTTGATGCGCCTCACATCACCGTCGACGCGGATCATGGGGGGCAGTCCAGCACTTAGGTGCAGGTCGGAAGCACCATTTTTGGCACTGAAGGCAAGCAGCTCGGTAATGTCCATGGAATCCTCTTGTCGAAAAACGTGTGCTCTTAGAATATAGCAGGATGATACGGCTTGCGGACAATTCTGCTCAGGAGGATGTATGCCAGAATTTAGTTTGGCAGAACGGTATGAAGCTGTTCGTCAACGCCTGCGGCGGGCAGAGCGTTTAGCTGCCCGTGCAGAGGACACGGTGTCTTTGCTGGCTGTCTCCAAACGGCAGTCAGCATCGCAGATACGTGCCTTGCACGCTTTGGGTCAGCGTGATTTTGGTGAAAACTACCTCCAGGAAGCGGTAGCGAAGCAAAACGAGTTGAAGGACATTGATCTGTCCTGGCATTTTATCGGGCCACTACAACGCAATAAAACAGCCGAGGTGGCCGCTAACTTTGACTGGGTGCATTCGGTAGATAGGCTGGTATTGGCAGAAAGGCTGTCAAATCAGCGACCAAAGCATATGCTGCCTTTGAATATCTGCTTGCAGGTCAACCTGGAGGGTGAAACCAGCAAATCAGGCTGCACCCCTGATGCACTGCCTGAGCTTGCCCATGCAGTGTCTCAATTGCCGCGCTTGCGCTTGCGTGGCCTGATGACACTGCCGGCACCTGGTTCAGTCTCGGCATTTGCCCAGCTAGCTGATAGTCTCAAGTATTTGCAAGGGTATTATCCTCACCTCGATACGCTGTCTATGGGGATGTCAGCTGATCTGGAACCTGCTGTAGCAGCGGGCGCTACCTGGGTCAGGGTAGGAACAGCAATCTTTGGTCACCGCAACTGATCTTCTTCTTGCTATTATGCAAGCTTAGGGCTTGGTTATGTTCAGGAAGGGTGTACATGAGTTTTAGCGTAGGGTTCATCGGTGCCGGTAACATGGCTACGGCGCTTACAGGGGGCTTCCTTGACCAAAACTTTTCACCCAGACGGCTGGCTATGTCAGATCCCCGTCCCCAGGCGCTGCAGGAACATGCGCCTAAGGGCATATTTACCACTGACGACAATGTCGAGTTGGTACGACGCTCTGATGTGGTTGTTCTGGCGGTTAAGCCACAGGTGGTCGCTGAAGTCCTGGTTCCTTTGCGAGAGGTCTGGCAAGAACGGCAACCTTTGCTGCTCTCTATAGCGGCAGGTGTCACCTTGTCCGGACTAAAAAACTTGTTGGGGGGGCACCCTGCCATGGTACGTGCCATGCCCAATACCCCAGCCTTGGTGCAGTGTGGTGCCAGCGGCTATTTTTGTGACCCGGTTGTAGATGAGGCGCAATGCCGCCAGGCTCATGAAATTTTGGCTGCCGTTGGGGTGGCTCTGAAAGTTGAGCGAGAGGAACTGATTGATGCGGTTACGGCTTTATCAGGTTCCGGGCCAGCCTACTGTTTTCTGGTCATGGAGGCCATGCAATCTGCGGGCATGGCC
>JABEVH010000263.1 GCA_013043915.1 Pseudomonadales bacterium | reverse complement strand
GCATGTGTCATCAGATTTTATTATTGGATTTCCGGGTGAGACAGATGCTGATTTTGAAGCGACCATGGAACTGGTTGAAGAAGCCGACATCGATTTTTCCTATAGCTTCATATACTCACCCAGACCAGGTACACCGGCAGCTGAATGGGATGATCCGATCCCTGCCGAGGTAAAAAAGGCTAGACTTGATCGTCTGCAAAGCCGTTTGGCGCAAACTACCCGTGCCAAGACCGAAGCCATGGTGGGTACTCGACAAAAAGTGCTGCTCGATGCGGTTTCTACCCGCTTTCCGGGTCATCTGGAGGCATCAGCATTCAATACACGTTTAATTCATGTCAATGTAGCAGATGTGGGCCAGATCGGGCATTTTGCTGAAGTTCAGATCGAGGAGGCGCTTTCCACCAATGCGTTGCGTGGACGCCTCCTGCAGATTTACTCGTAATCGCCACGGTGTCGGTCAACATCGCGTACAAAACGGGCGATGTGTTGATAGGCTTTCCTGGCTTCAGGCATGAAGGCTGCAAAAATGGGAAATACATGGGGCATAGCCACCCACTCTTCGTACACAACCGGCACGCCATGAGCGCGCGCGCGCTCTGCTACACGCAAAGCATCATCGCGTAGTACCTCGGTCGAACCCACCATGATCATCAAGGGAGGGAATCCTGACAGATCAGCTTTGGCGGGAGAAACCCAGGGGTGTTCAGGGTCAACCCCCTGCGATACATAACGCCCCACACCCGAGACAGCGCGCGCAGCAAACATCGGATCTTGATGCCGGTTATGATGCATCGAAGCACTGCCTCCGGTAATGTCGGTCCAAGGCGACAGACAAATACAAGCTGCAGGCAGGGGCAGTCCTTGATGGCGCAGCGATTGCAGCATAATCAGCACCAGGTTGCCTCCTGCGGAGTCGCCTGCAACCAGAATGTTATGAGGCTTGAACCCTCGCTCCAGTAAATGCGTGTAGGCGGTCACCGCATCATCAAGCCAGTGACGAAATTGATAAGTGGGAGCCATACGATAATTGATGGCGAGTACCGGCCGTTTACAGGCCAGTGAAAGCCGCCAAGTGATGGGGCGGTGCAAGGCGGCAGAGCTGAAGAAATATCCGCCACCATGCAGATAAAGCAGTACCTTGTTCTCATCTAAGTGTTGCCCGGCTCGAATCCATTCGCCAGTAAAATGTTCGAAGTCTACCGATTGCAGATCAACAGACTCAGGTAAACGGGCCAGCAAGGGACTGGCCATGCTGTAGAGGCGCTGTGCCATCCAGATCGTGCGATGGGAAACATTAACTCGGGCTAGCACGGGTTTAATCGTGGTTCGCAGGGTCAGATTCAAGGCAGTAGCCTGCCAGCTTAGCGGCTCACGAATATGGCGATGGTGAGGATGCCAATCCAGTTGAGTTTGATGATCGCGTGTTTTCGGTAAGGAACTCGGCATCCGGTCAACCTCGTCAATAACAGGAACATGTCTTACAAATAGCATATCCTGAACAAATTGTCCTGATTCTTCCTTGGATTACAGGGAGTATCAAGAATATTACCCCTGGCCTGCAAATGCGGTATGCTTGGGCCATGTTGGGATTTAAGGGCGAGAAGCCATTGAACAGTGCCCCCGGTGGCAGCCTACAATTGACGCTGGAACCTTATGATGGTGCTCGTTTGGCTACCGTTTGCGGGCAATTCCATGAAAATCTCAAACTGATTGAACAAGCCTTGGGTGTTGTCATTAAGCACCGAGAGAATCATTTCTATGTGCGAGGTAGTCGAGCAGGTCTTGCCCATGAGATGCTGGCTACTTTATACAAGGATGCCGAGGGGCGTGATTTTATCGGTACTGACGAGGTGCATGTCTTGTTGCGGGCATCGCTGGCTCATGATGAGGCAGCGTCGACCCACCATGTTCTGATGACGCGTAAGGGTGCTATTACCCCGAGGGGGGCACGGCAGCAAACCTATGTCGAGAATATACTTAAATCAGACATCAGCTTTGGCGTAGGCCCCGCAGGTACAGGAAAAACGTGGCTGGCAGTAGCTTGTGCCGTTGATCTGCTGGAAAAAGAGGCCATCAGCCGGCTATTGTTAGTCCGGCCTGCCGTGGAAGCGGGTGAGAAACTGGGGTTTTTGCCGGGAGATCTTAGTGAAAAGATCAATCCCTATCTGCGTCCTTTGTACGATGCATTATATGAAATGCTGGGTTTTGACCGGGTTGGCAAGCTGATCGAAAGGAATGTCATTGAGGTGGCGCCGTTAGCTTATATGCGCGGGCGTACTTTGAATCAGTCGTTCGTAATACTGGATGAGGGGCAAAACACTACCCCTGAACAAATGAAAATGTTTCTCACGCGCTTAGGGCTGGGCTCGAAAGCAGTGATTACCGGTGATATCACCCAAGTTGATTTGCCGAGTGGACAGATGTCAGGATTGACTCATGCCATGCAGGTATTAAAAGGTGTTGAACAAATTCCGTTTACCGAATTTACCTCCCGTGATGTGGTTAGGCATGAGCTGGTTCAGCACATCGTTGAAGCCTATGACCGTTGGGATGCCAGCCATACCACAGAACTGCCGCGTTCTCGTCGTCAAAATGCAACACGTACTTGATATACAAAGGCAGGTCGATACCGATGACCTGCCGGATGATACCTGTCTGGAGCGCTGGGTCATGGGTGCCTTGCATGATCAAATGCAGTCCTGTGAAGTAACCGTGCGTCTGGTGGAAGCGGAAGAGATGCAGGCATTAAATCTTGCTTACCGGGGCAAGGATTACGCCACTAATGTATTATCCTTCCCTGCAGACTTGCCGGAGGAGATTGTGGCGCAGATGCCTGAACGTCTGCTCGGCGATATTGTACTGTGTGTTCCGGTGCTGAGGCAGGAAGCTGTTGAACAGTCCAAAGCGCTGGCTTCACATATGGCACATCTACTGGTACATGGCTGTTTGCATTTGCAGGGCTATGACCATGAAGATGATGCACAAGCTGCCATCATGGAACAGAAAGAGATTCACATATTAGCGCGATGGGGTATTTCCAATCCATATGAACAAGAGGCTGGCCGTCCTGAAAGACCATGAATGAAGACCGAGGTCGTGATGTGTCCTGGTGGGGTAGACTTACCGCTGCCTTAAGTGGCGAGCCGCAAAACAGAAATGATTTGCTAGAGCTGATACAGAGTGCTTCAGAGCGGGGAATCGTCGATGCTGAAGCCCTGTCTATCATAGAATCCACCCTGCAGGTGTCGGAGCGTCTAGTTCGGGAAATTATGGTGCCTCGGGCTCAGATGGTCAGCATACGAGATGATGAGCCCTTGCAAGACTTCCTGCCGCTGTTGCTGGAAACAGCTCATTCCCGTTTTCCGGTGCTGGCCGATGATGATTCGGATGAAGTCGTGGGCATTTTGTTTGCCAAGGATTTATTGCGTCGGTTACTGGTCGATCATCAGGATAAATTTCAGCTCAAGGATTATTTGCGCCCGGCTCTCTATGTACCTGAAACCATGCATCTGGACCGATTGATACGTGAGTTTAGGGTCAAGCAAAGCCATATGGCCATCGTCGTCAATGAGTATGGCGGTGTGGTGGGGTTGGTAACCCTGGAAGATGCCCTGGAACAAATCATCGGTGATATTGCGGATGAGCATGATCAGCAGGACGAGGAAGAGGATGCTTTGATTCGCGAGATTAGCCCTGGAGAGTTTATTGTGCAGGCCATCACCCCCTTAGATGAGTTCAATGAGTGTTTTGAAACTCACTTCAGTAACCATGACTTTGATACGATCGGAGGCATTATCACCAATGCTTTTGAACGCCTCCCCCTCCGTGATGAGTCCATTCAGCTAGGGGGGTTGAACTTTCTGGTACTGGCGGCTGATTCCCGCATGCTGCGTCAACTCAAGGTATCTGTGTTGTCATGACCAGGTGGTACGCAGCCTGGAACGAGCTTTGGATAGATTTACCGTGGGGACGCATGCTACTGGGCCTGCTCGTGGGGCTGCTCTATTGCCTGGGCCTGGCTCCTTGGGATTATTGGATTATAAGTTTAGGCAGCGTATGGGGTTTTTCGCGTTTATTGCAAAAGACCACGCCTCAACATGCATTTTGGCTAGGTTGGGCCTATGGCATCGGACTGTGGGCCAGTGGCGTGTCCTGGTTGTGGGTCAGTATCCATGAGTTCGGCGATACGTCATCCTGGCTAGCTGCCCTGATGGTGTTGCTGGTCGCCGTGGTCATGGGTTTTATGACCGCTGTACAGGGCTTGATTTATGTGGCTGCCCGCATCAACCGTTCTCCGGTATGGGGCTTTGCTGCCCTATGGGTGTTATTTGAATGGCTGCGCTCTTGGGTATTGACGGGGTTTCCCTGGCTCTATCTGGGTTATGGCTTTATTGATACGCCGCTGGCCGGTTATGCCCCGATCGGTGGAGTTTTTTTGGTCAGTGCCATGGCCTGTCTGGGCGTACTGTTGCTGGCAGCAATGAAAGGGCGCTCTGCCATGCTTGCGGCCATGATCATCGTGCTGGGGTGGGGGTTACAACATCATGCGTATACCCATGCTTTGGGAAAACCGCTAACGGTCAGCATCATTCAAGGGAATATCCCGCAGGATACCAAATGGGATGAATCCAGCCAGGATAGTATTATTGCGACCTACAAGAAACTATCACGGCAGGAATGGGGGCGCGATATTGTGTTATGGCCAGAGGCCGCCATTACTAAATTTTATGACGAAGCCACGGATGATCTTATCGATCTTGATAGTCTAGCGAGTACGCACGGCAGCACCCTGATTACAGGTATCCCCTATGTGGCGCCTGGGGGGCCGCCATACTATTACTACAATGCGGTCATTGCCCTGGGGCAGGGGCGAGGCATCTACAAAAAACAGCGGCTTGTACCCTTTGGGGAGTACGTCCCCTTTGCCTCGGTCTTGCGAGGCCTGATGCCGTTTTTTGATCTGCCCATGTCCGGATTTAGCTGGGGACGTCTGGATCAGCCACCCTTGCAGGCGGGTTGGATTCGTGTACAACCCTCGATTTGTTATGAAGTAGCTTATCCGGAACTCTTGCAATATCAGGCCCGTTCAGCAGAACTGCTGGTGACTATCAGTAATGATGCTTGGTTCGGCGGGTCGCATGGCCCTTGGCAGCATTTTGAGATGGTGCGCATGCGCTCCCTGGAAACCGGGCGCTATTTTCTCAGTGGCACCAACAACGGCATCAGCGCCATCGTCAATCCCCAAGGTAAGGTGGTTTCTGAGGCTCCCCAGTTTCGCCAGGCGGTCCTGCGTGGTCAGGTCAGTGCCATGGTGGGGCTGACGCCCTGGTTAGTGGTAGGCAATACGTTGGTGATAGGCTTATCGCTCTCAATTCTTGGCGTGGTTGCAGGCATAGGCGTGCTGCAAGGCAAACGTGATCGTGTCGTCGATGAAAAGATTCACGACTTTTAAGCCTGCCCTAGATCCCGTTTTTTAGAGGTGCAGGTAACAGGCCCATGTTTTTAAAGGGACCTCATCTATACTTGCCTTATGTCAGATCTACGTTCGCTTAATCCATATGAAGACGGTGTTGATCGCAAGCTGCTGGGCCGGCTTGTGGAAAGGTTCATGGCTATCAATAGCCTGCGCCGTGAACGTTGGCAGCAACAAGCCACAGAACGGCAGAGGCAGTTTCTCGACGTCTTGCCCCTGCTGCTGGATGTCAATCATGCCTTGTTGCCGGGGTTTGTAGGCAAAGGCTGTCCCTGCCGCCTGCTCAATTATGAACCTGATGAAAATAGCTTGCATCAGGCTAGGTTATTAGCTCACTCATTTACCTGGCAAGTGCTGCGCCAGCCTGCAGCACTACAGGCTCTGTATTTGATGGGAAGTTGTGGCACCATCGCGCAAACGACGGCTTCTGATCTGGATTTTTGGGTATGTGTGCGTGATGATCTGGATGAAGAGTCGGTAGGTTTATTGCAGCGCAAGCTGGAGCGCATCCATCGTTATGCCGTAGCCCAGGATGTGCAAGCTAACTTCTTTATTATGAAGCCTCATGCTTTCCGGCAAGGGAAAACCCAGGAATTAAGCCATGAAGATTGTGGCTCAACCCAACATGTACTTTTACTGGATGAATTTTATCGTAGTTCCATGTTGCTGGCCGGGGCCTATCCACTTTGGTGGCTGGTGCCGGTAGAGCATGAGACGGCTTATGAGCCCTTTACCCAAACGCTGATACGTCAGCGTCATATTAAAGTAGAGCGGACGCTTAATCTGGGCGGGGTGGCTCCGGTTCCGGTCGAAGAGTTTTTAGGTGCTGGCCTATGGCAGCTTTATAAAGGGGTAGAGCACCCTTATAAAGCAGTTTTAAAAATCCTACTGACGGAAGTTTACGCCAGTGAACTGCCGCAGGTACGAACCCTGAGTTTGGAGTTCAAGCATCATGTCTATCTTAATGATGCTGATGCCGATGCTCTGGATCCCTATGTCTTGTTGTATAACAAGGTGGCTATTTATCTGCAGTCTCGTGGTGAGACTGCCCGCTTGGAACTGGCTCGGCAATGTTTTTACCTCAAAGCGGATGAGTGCCTGAGTCGCCCGGTTAGCCATCCTGGCTGGCGTCGTCGCCTGCTACAGAGTTTGGTGGATAGTTGGGGATGGGGGCGAACGGAGCTGCATTTGCTGGATGTGAGATCGGGTTGGAAGTTTCGTCCGGCCCAAGAGCTGCAGGAAAGATTGGTGCTTGAACTACAGCATGCTTATCAGCTGCTAAGTTTGCAGTGTCAGCATCAGGGAGGTGCTCCGGATGAACGATTGCGCAAGGATCTAGATTTACTCGACCGTCGTTTGGGCGCTGTTTATCGACAGCGGCCAGGTAAGGTAATGCGCCTAAATCCGCAACTGGCAGGTGATCGCGGTGAAGATGTCCTGTTTTTGCATGAATCAAAGGATGGAAGTAACTGGAGTTTGTCAGAAGGGCCTGAACTAGCTCCCCTGTATACGGCTTCTACGGCGCTTGAAGTATTGACCTGGGCCTGGATCAATGGCCTGGCGCAAAGCTCAACACGCTGGCGCATGCTAGCTAGCAGCATGCCTAAGTTTGAGCTGGATTTACTGAGGTACCGGGTGCAGTCCAGTGACGTGTTACGTTCGAGCGCGGTGGAAGATGAGCAATTGGCTTCTCCTCCTTGCTGGCAGGCTGCCATGTTACTGATCAATCCATCGACGGCTGATGAAAGTACGCTATCGAAGCGAGGTTTGGCGCGTGTTGCTCAGGACGGTAATCCTTTGTCCTACGGTGGTTTGCGTGAGAATCTGTTGCGACGCATCGATTTAGTGGCGAGAAATAGCTGGCAGGAGTTGATCATGCACTCTTTTGTCGGTGAACGGGCCCTGGCTGAGGCCTTGATGTGTTTGCTGACGGGAATGCGTAGCCGCCCTATTCTCGATGTGGTACACGTCACGCGTGATAGCACCTCAGGTAGTCTCGTGGATCGACTAGGCAGCATGGCTAATGCTGTTATGGATTTAGCTGAAAAAAATAACCTGGTCTGGATTTATATCCTGCGAGCAGGGGAGGGTTATCAGTTAATCACGCATCAGGGGAGAGGTCACTACGAAACTTTTTATTTGCTGAACCTGGCTGCATTGGAAGGTATCCTGGCACTACCTAGCCTGCATCGTGCCGAGGTCCATGCCGACCCGCGCAGCTTGCAGTATGATGCAATCAGTCGAATCCTGATCAGTAGGCGACCCGGGTGGGTGCGCCTTGTCGGGGTACGTAGTGCTGATGCCTGTCAGTTGGTGTTGGATGCCGGGGATGGCAGGCTCTGGCTTAGCATGCTGGATCGCGAATCTGCCCTTGAGATGCTTTGGGATGAAGTGACTGCCCACGATGAAACTGTGTTGCGTCGTCCGGTCTGGATCAATGCAGAAGATGCCGATGCATTAAAGGCATTAAAAGCTCAGGCAATGACCTCATCTCGTGTGAATCAACTCTTTGATGCGATTGATCGTGTCATGATACTGGGTTAATGATGGTCGAACTATCATTAGCTACATGGAGCCTGTGTCGACCGGCATTTTTAGCCGCATACAGTGCAGCATCAGCCACATCAAGCAGGGTCTGAGACGAGCCGTTGTCGCGCGAAGGGATGCGTGTCGCTACACCAACGCTGATGGTAACATGACCTGCCGTTCGGGAATGCAAATGGACGATGCGTTGTGCATCGACACGTTTGATTAGCCGTTCAGCAACCCGTCGGGCTCCATGTTCATCGGTGTTGGGCAGCAGCAATACAAATTCTTCTCCGCCATAACGCGCTGCCATGTCCCCGGGTCGCTTAAGGGCTTCTGCCAGGACCTTGCTGATCTTGATTAGGCAGGTATCCCCGGCACTATGGCCATAGTGGTCATTGTAGAGTTTGAAGTGATCGATATCCAAAAAAAGCAGACTAACGGGTTGTTCTTCCCGTCTTGCCCTTTCCCATTCTTCGAGGAGAATCTCATCGAAATCACGGCGGTTGGCCAGGTTAGTGAGCGGGTCACGCCGGGACAGCTGATCGAGTTTACGGTTGGCCACATCGAGTTGCTGTCCTTCCCAAGAAAGTAACAGTGATTGTAAAAAGGCACGTCGCTCCATACGTTCTAGGGTGTGAGCCAAATACAGACAGATGACTATGCTTGCTCCTACATAGATAGTCACGCTCAGCCAGTCTATACGAGCTTCGATGACAATGCCTGTCACCAGAGCAGCTGCTGATGAAATGATCAGGGCCAGAGCTGCTGCAGGAAATAGCAGACGAATACCCAAGCTGGTAACGATCATGGCTAACAGGGCGACATACGTGACATCCTGCGCCAGGTCGAGGCTTTGGTACAGCTGTGCCGCCGTCATTTCGATAAAAATAACCAAGCCGCCACACAGAGCGCCCAGGATATTAAAGTTGCGGCGCAGGACAGGGACCCTGGCAACAAATAAACCCACCGCTATGGCTGCACTGGTAATAATCAGTGTAGTCAACCACATCTGAAAATCTTCGCCGGAGGGATGCCTGACCACCCAGGTTATGATATTCATCAGGACATGAAACAGTACCAGCCAAGGTGCGCCTTCAGAAACCGTACGCTGAAAGTCATCGCTGCGCTGTTGACGATAACGCTGCTCAAGTGTACCGCCAAAACCCAGCCAAGGCATACGTCTTTTCATATGCTGACGTATGACGGTGATGTCGTCGGAGTCGAGTTCTTTCTGAGATATATTTGAATTATCCACGCGGGGAATCCATATTATTTGACCTCAGTTTACACGAAGGAATGCCGCTCTGCACAGTTGCAAGAAAGGCTGTCATATTTCCAGGATCGGTGAAATCCAGCCATAACGGTAAAACTGGTACAATGGTAGCCTTACCTGTCAGAGAATGCCTCGCATGCCAGCGACTGCTCGCATAGATTTTGAAGTCAGCACGGCCAAATCGTTGTTTGGCTATCCGCGCTACTGGGCTGAATGTCTTGGGCCGGCGCCGTATTTGCCGATGAGCCGGCAGGAAATGGATGTTTTGGGCTGGGATGCTTGTGACATCATTATTGTCACCGGTGATGCTTATGTCGATCATCCGAGTTTTGGCATGGCCATTGTGGGCAGGTTATTGGAGGCGCAGGGGTTTCGTGTCGGGATCATAGCCCAGCCTGACTGGCAGTCCGCTGAGCCCATGCGCGCCTTGGGTGAGCCCACCCTGTTTTTTGGTGTCACGGCAGGGAATATGGACTCGATGATCAACCGCTATACGGCGGACAGGCGTATCCGTTCGGATGATGCCTATTCCCCGGGGGGGAGCGGCGGTCTGCGCCCGGACCGGAGTTCATTGGTTTATGCCCAGCGAGTCAGGGAAGCTTACCATGATGTTCCCATCATTCTGGGTGGCATTGAGGCATCGTTGCGTCGCATAGCCCATTATGATTACTGGCAGGACAAGGTTCGCCGTTCGCTGTTGGTCGACTCCAAGGCTGACATGCTGATTTACGGTAATGGAGAAAGGGCCATAGTCGATATTGCCCATCGTCTCTCTGCAGGAGAGTCCATTCGGGATATCACCGATGTTCGCGGTACGGCCTTCATGCGCCCCGCCATACCGGAGGGCTGGTATGAACTCGATTCCTCCAGCATCGATACTCCCGGTCCGGTAGAGCCTCTGCTCAGCCCGTATATTGACACGCGTGAAACTCCAGCCTGTGACCAGGCCCAGGGGGAGAGTGATGTAGTCAGAATATTGCCTGCTTCAACCAAGCGTATACGACCGCCGCGCCATCGCAGTGTCATTCGGTTGCCGGCGTATGAGGCGGTCAAGTCAGATCCGGTGCTTTATGCTCACGCCAGCCGCATACTTCACCTGGAAACCAATCCGGGTAATGCCAGAGCCTTGGTTCAATCCTGTGCAGACAGGTTGGTTTGGCTGAATCCTCCGCCTAATCCATTGTCGACGGAAGAAATGGATTATGTCTTTGATCTGCCTTATGCGCGTTTACCGCATCCTGGTTATCAGGGAGCGAAAATTCCGGCGTATGACATGATCCGTTTCTCGGTGAACATCATGCGCGGCTGTTTCGGCGGCTGTACCTTCTGTTCCATTACCGAACATGAAGGACGCATCATTCAGAATCGCTCTGAAGATTCTATCATCCGTGAAATTGAGACCATGCGTGATCATGTGCCCGGATTTACCGGTGTGGTATCTGATCTTGGTGGGCCCACGGCTAATATGTACCGTCTGGCATGCCGGTCACCGGAAATTGAAGCCGTATGCCGCAAACCCAGCTGTGTCTACCCTGACATTTGTGAGAATCTCACCACCGATCACTCCGCGCTCATCAGCCTGTACCGGCGAGCACGTCAGCTGCCGGGTGTTAAGAAAATTCTGATAGGTTCAGGCCTGCGTTATGATCTGGCAGTAAGATCCCCCGAGTATGTCAAAGAGCTGGTGCAGCATCATGTCGGTGGATACCTGAAAATTGCGCCGGAGCATACCGAGTCCGGACCGCTCAGCAAAATGATGAAGCCGGGCATGGGTAGCTATGACAGCTTCAAAGCCATGTTTGATCGTTACTCGCAAGAAGCAGGTAAAGAACAATACCTTATTCCTTATTTCATTGCGGCGCATCCGGGTACTACGGATGAAGACATGATGCATCTGGCCTTGTGGCTCAAGCAACATGGTTACAGGGCTGATCAGGTACAGACTTTTTACCCCTCACCGATGGCCACAGCAACGGCCATGTACCATAGCGGCCGTAATCCCCTGCGCAGAATCAGCCGAGACAGTGAGCGCGTCGATATTGTTAAGGGGGATCGTCGTCGGCGTTTGCATAAGGCCTTTCTTCGCTATCATGATCCGGCCAACTGGCCGATATTGCGCGAGGCACTTCAAGCCATGGGCCGGGCAGATTTGATTGGACCGGCCAAGCATCAGCTTATTCCTCGGCACCAGCCTGCGGGCCAAACGGCTTATGCAAGTCCGGTGCGAAAAAACAGTACCACCGAGTCGGGAGTGTCTCGTAAAGTGGTACGCGGACGTATGCTGACACAACATACCGGACTGCCACCCCGGCAGGATCAGGAAGAGCCGGGAAAAGGCAGGCGTCCACCGACACCCAGAAAACGCAGGGATGGACCATGAATCCATCGCTGGTTTAGAAGGCAGGCTGAATCCGAAATGACTGGATACATAGGTAAGAGTCAGTATTGCCTGTAGGGATGTCAGATAAAAGGTCGTCATGTTTCCAATAATCGCGGCTCTACATCATTTTTTTGCTGCAATGTGGTAGGGTCGCATCTAACAAAGCCAGCAACATGCTCAGCCTACTAAGGTGTGATCTATTTTTTGAAATACAGGTATAGCAAGGATGCGAGACCAAGATATTGAAGCGTTATCACCACATCGATGGAATATCGCCATCGTGGATGATGATGTCAGTTCGTGCGAGGCCATACAGGCCAGCCTGAAAAGTATCGGGCTTTTGCCAACCTGCTTCACGGATCCCCGCCTTTTTCTGGAGAGCTTGGCTGAGCGTGCGTATGTCTGCCTGATACTTGATATACACATGCCCTTCATGAGCGGATTGGAGGTGCAGCAACGCTTGCATGATCTACGTATTGAACTGCCCATCATTATGGTAACGGGCCATGGGGACGTGGTTACGGCGGTGACCGCCATGAAGCTTGGGGCTGTAGAGTTCTTGCAAAAGCCTTTTCCTGCAGAGACCCTGCTCACTGCCGTACAGTCCATACTTAGCCGCGAGAAGGTTACGGACCTAGAACATCGGCATTACCTCAAACGACTCTTTAATGCCCTGACAACCCGGGAACGCGATATTTTGCTGGGAATAGGCAGGGGATTACGTAGCAAGCAAATTGCGGATGAACTAGGGATCGCCCAAAAAACGGTGGATGAATACCGCCATCGTATCTTTGTCAAACTCAATGTCAATTCTGCAACAAAACTGGCAAGTTTAGCGACAGAATTTCGTCATTTACGCCTTCTTAACTAACGCTCATGAAGGCGAGCCGACGCCCCCGAGCATGAAAGCCTTGGCGTAGCAGAGGCTGCTGCATCATGACGTCTTTAGCGTTATCTTAAAGGTG
>JABEVH010000262.1 GCA_013043915.1 Pseudomonadales bacterium | reverse complement strand
ATTAAGCTGCATATTCAAAACCGTCCGCTTGACCCCCTGCTGGTGCAATGCTGGTTCGGAACTCACCTAGCAAGGGGAATGCGCGGACAAGTGTTCAAAGTCACCGCGCGCGTAAATACGCGCAATACTTTCCTGTAAAGCAAGCATATTCAATGCTGTCCCTGTATGCACATCCAATTGGGACATGACTATCCTTGTATTAGCTCGCTTAAGGGGGCTTAAAATAACGTTGGCTACACGCGGCACTTGCACAATGCGTGATTGCCACTGTTCCTTCCATATCCGGTAGTCCTGCTCACTGACCTGGTAACGGCGCAATTGACCCAGAGCAGCTTCTGCTGCCTGTCTGCCACGCTGTATCAGTAAGGCGGTCTGATCAAAATCAAAAGATCCTATGCCTTTAAGATCAGGCACGATTAAAGTGTCTATAGGTTGTAGCGATGCCTTTTGTTGTCTAACATTCTGCTGCAAAGCCTGATTGATAACCTGCTGGGCTACTTCTAGAATGCTGCCAGGTTGCTTATCCTCCACACTGGGTGTTGTCACATCAACCGCGATTACAGCTTGCCCGCACAAATGCCGACCAACATCAATCGGCAGATTATCAGCGAGTCCTCCATCCACCACCAAGCGTCCCTGATAATCCACGGGAGGAAAGGCTCCAGGCACCGTCATTGATGCCCTCATCACCAGAGGCAAGTCGCCATGATCCATGACCACCATCCCACCGTGGTTGAGGTCGGTAGCTATGGCCCGGAAGGGTAGCGGCAAATCATCGAAAGACATGATGGGGGAATAACCCACCAATTGCCGGAAAAACATATCGATATTCTGGACATTGATCAGATGCACCGGGGGAAGAACACTCCAGCCCTGCAAATGCAGGGTGAAATCAAAATCAGTTTGCCAGTCATCTTGCTTGACCCCATAGGGGAGAAAGCGCCGGGGAGATCGGTTGGCAAACATATTGTACCAATCCACCCCCGTCAAAACAGCAGGCATAGATTCTGGATCCATCCCTGCTGCATACGCTGCACCAACGATAGCCCCCATACTAGTTCCTACTACACAGGACACCGGGATACGATGCTCTTCCAGCACTTGAAGCACGCCTACCTCAGAAATACCGCGCGCTCCACCTCCGGACAATACCAAGGCCACTCCGGCAGCCTGCACTTGCCCCCACCAGAGCATGGACAGGCCTATCCATACTGCCCGACACATTAAAGAACATCCAGCGCCTGGGCCAACGTCGACACGGGTACCACTTCCAGCCCTTCTATAGCTGCCCTGGGGGCATTAGCCTGCGGTACAATGGCTCGCTTAAAGCCATGTTTAACCGCTTCCTTCAATCGTTCCTGACCATTAGGCACCGGACGAATTTCACCGGACAGACCAATTTCACCAAATACGACCAGATCATGAGGTAACGGCAGAGACTTTAGGGACGACACCACTGCCAGCAGTACGGCTAAATCAGAACCCGTTTCCAATACCTTGACTCCCCCGACCACATTGATAAATACATCCTGGCCTGCGCAAGATATACCTGCATGGCGGTGCAATACAGCGAGTAACATGCCCAGTCGATTAGCATCAAGGCCCACCGCCACGCGGCGCGGATTAGAGAGCGATTGATCAACCAAGGCCTGAACCTCGACCAACAGCGGACGAGAACCCTCTCGGCTTACCATGACCAAACTACCTGGAATCGCTGTGGTGAACCGCGACAAAAAGATGGCTGATGGATTGGCTACTTCTTTAAGTCCGCGATCTGTCATAGCAAAAATACCCAGCTCATTAACCGCCCCAAAGCGGTTTTTGACAGCGCGTACCATGCGATAGCGAGAGTCAGACTCTCCTTCAAAGTAGAGCACGGCATCCACCATATGCTCCAGCACACGCGGCCCCGCTAAAGCGCCTTCTTTGGTGACATGCCCAATCAGAAACAAGGCGCAACCGGTCTGTTTGGCATACCGGGTTAATAAGGCGGCACTTTCCCTGATCTGTGAAACACCACCTGGCGCCGACTGCACCAACGAGGTATGTACCGTCTGAATAGAGTCTACCACCAAGACGGAAGGCTGTTCCTGCCTAGCTGTAGCCAATATATTTTCTACACTGACCTCAGCCATGACTCTCAAATCAGCGAGCGGGAGCTCCAGTCGACGGGCTCGCAAGGCCACTTGCGCCAATGACTCCTCGCCGGTGACATACAGAGCAGGCATATGCGCAGCCAGATGCGTCATGCATTGCAACAACAAGGTTGACTTGCCGATACCTGGGTCACCGCCTAACAGGACCACTGAACCATGCACTAACCCGCCACCAAGAACACGATCCAGTTCCTGCATTCCGGTGCTGCGGCGTTGTTCATGCTGCAGGCTGACTTCATCCAGCCGCTGAACGGGGCTGACCTGACCGGCATACCCTTGCCGTGTCGGCTCGACAGCAGGAGCTTCCGCCAAACTGTTCCATGCGCCGCAATCAGCACACTGTCCTGCCCACTTGCTCGATAGTGCGCCACACTGGTGACAAACGTACTGCAAGCGAACTCTTGCCATCTTAGCTCCTAGGGTAGATAACGACGCGGTACTCTTGCTGTTACCTTACAGAACAGCTCGTAGGCTAGCGTAGCTGCAGCAGAAGCAACCTCATCTGCAGCTATATTATTTCCCCAGAGTTCAACAGGAGCACCCAAGGCCACTTCATCCTGTCCGATATCAACCGCCAGCATATCCATGGAAACCCGTCCTGCCAAGCGATAGCGGCGACCCGCTATCGCTATTGGCGTCGATGCATCTGCCGTACGCGGGTACCCATCGCCATAGCCAAAATTGACCAAAGCCACACGTTGATCCTGATGCGCTGTCCATAAGCACCCATAACCTACGGTTTCATCCGCCTTCACATCCTGCACGGCCATCACGGCGGCGCGCAAACTCATTACCGGTCGTAATCCCAGACTAGCGGCTGTTTGCGCTGGCAAGGGTGAAGTGCCATAGAGCATAAGACCTGGGCGCACCCAGTCGCCTTGAGCCTGCGGCCACCCCAGGATGGCGGCACTGTTAGCCAGCGAGGTTTCCTCAACACGGGGCTGAAGTTGTACCTCGGCCTGACAACGCGCAAAACAATCGAGTTGTAACTGGGTACGGCCATCACCCATCTCATCAGCGCAGGCAAGATGCGTCATTAAACCAAGCTGCCCCACTTGAGGAGCACCTTTCAGGGCGGTCCATACCTTGAGCAAGTCTTCAGGGCGGAATCCCAAACGATTCATGCCCGTATTGACTTTGACCCAGATCTTGAGCGATGCAACATTTGCACTTAGTAACCAACGCAATTGTTGTTCTTGATGTATGACGATATGGAAGCGATGTTCAGCTGCCAGTTGCATCTCTGCCGGGGAAAATACACCTTCTAACAAGGCAATAGGAGTCACAATACCTGCAGCACGCAGTTGCAAGGCCTCTTCCATAAACGCCACACCCAACGCATCGGCATCTGCCAGGGCTGAAGCAGCAGGTATCAGACCATGGCCGTAGGCATTCGCCTTGACCATGGCCATAATGCTGGCCTTGGGCCTCAACGTGCGAACACGATGCAGATTATGACGAAGGGCTCCTAAATCAACCACACATTCACTGGTTCGCATGCCTAATCATCATCCATACGCTGATACTCAGCCGCCAGATTCTCAAAACGGCTGAACTGCCCCTGAAATGCCAACCTCACCGTACCGATGGGGCCATTACGCTGTTTGACGATGATGATTTCCGCTATACCCTTTTCCTTGGACTCTTCCTTGGTATATACCTCATCGCGGTAGATACACATAATCAAATCAGCATCCTGCTCGATAGCTCCCGACTCACGCAAGTCAGACATAACGGGACGTTTGTTAGGACGGCTTTCCACCGCTCGCGACAACTGCGACAGGGCAACCACAGGACACCCCATCTCTTTAGCCAGAGCCTTAAGTGAGCGAGAGATTTCAGAGATTTCATTTACCCGGTTATTGGCCGCATCAGGCACCCGCATCAGCTGCAAATAATCGATCATGATCAATCCTAGCTGCCCCCCCATATCTCGCGCCAGCCTTCGTGAGCGTGCCCTTAACTCTGTCGGGGTCAATGCAGGAGAATCGTCGATATACAAGGGGCGCCCTTGAATCAGGCTGACGGCTGAAGTCAAACGGCTCCAGTCTTCATCTTGCAGATGCACGCCTGTACGCAAACGTGTTTGATCAATTCTGCCCAATGAGGCCAAAATACGCATGATCAACTGTTCAGCCGGCATTTCCATGGAAAACACTAAAATCGGCTTACTGGAGCTGAGCAGCGCATTTTCCACGATATTCATGGCAAAGGTCGTCTTACCCATAGACGGTCTAGCTGCTATGATGATCAGATCGCCACGCTGCATACCTGTGGTACGTTCATCGAGATCATCAAATCCCGTGGTCAAGCCCGTTAAAGCTCCCCCCGAATGATAGAGCTCATCAATACGCTTGAGAGCGGCCTTGAGTAAAGGATTAACTGCTTGTGGCCCTGTGCCATGCTGCTGTTGCTCAGCTATTTCAAAAATACGACGTTCCGCTTCATCTAGCAGTTCTTCTGGGGACCGCCCATCTGGCCTGAAGGCACTATCCGCTACCTCATGCGCCACTCTGGCTAATTGCCGCCTGACTGACCGTTCCCTGACGATTTTTCCGTAGGAGCGGATATTAGCGGCAGAAGGCGTATTTTTAACCAGCTCGCCGATGTAGGGTAATCCCCCTGCTTCATCAAGGTGACCCTGTGCTGTCAGGGCATTGGCCAAGGTCAAAGCATCACAGGCCTGTTGATTTTCTATAAGCTGAACGATAGCTCGAAAAAGAAGGCGATGATCGTGTCGATAAAAGTCAGCCTCGCTGACAATTTCCGCCAGATTCTCCCAGGCATTGGCATCAAGCAACAAGCCTCCTAACACGGCTTGCTCCGCTTCGATGGAGTGCGGGGGCATGGCTATCTCAGCGACTTCACGATCCCTCATACTGAACCTCCAACTCACAGAAATACAGCAAAACCGGCAGAAAAAAAAGGCACTGACCCGAATGGACAGTGCCTTTGGAGACGCTGACAGTCAAGCCCTTATTCAGGGATGATATTGATCCGCACCGTCGCCATAATATCAGCATGCAGTTGCACATCGACCACGAACTCACCGGTCATACGCAGTGGTCCATTGGGTAAACGCACTTCCGACTTATCTAGCGCCGAACCTGCACGGGTCACCGCATCAGCGATATCACGCGTACCTACTGACCCGAAAAGTTTACCTTCATCACCCGCTTTGGCAGGCAAACTGACTACAATTTCAGCCAACCGATCTGCTCGAGCCTGAGCCTGGGCCAAAATTTCTGCAGACTGACGTTCAAGCTCAGCCCGACGCGCATCAAATGAAGCAATGTTCGCCGCTGTGGCAGGAACAGCCTTACCCTGAGGAATCAGGAAATTACGACCGTACCCGGGGCGAACATTAACGCGAGCCCCCAATCCACCCAGCTTTTTGATATTTTCCAGAAGAATGACTTCCATTTTTTACACCTCGATGTTCCAGGACCTTACTGGTGGTTATCGGTATAAGGCAACAACGCCAGAAACCGCGCCTGCTTGATAGCGAGCGACAATTGACGTTGATAACGAGCCTTGGTTCCAGTGATACGGCTAGGTACAATCTTGCCGTTTTCGGTCACATATTGCTTCAAGGTTTCAAGATCCTTGTAATCGATATACTTGGTATCTTCCGCAGTAAAGCGGCAAAACTTGCGACGACGGTAAAAACGCGCCATGACTATTGCTCCTGATTCATTCGATCTATGGTCCGGGCATGTAAAACCACCTGTTCATCTCGGTGATTATTACGGCCTAGATAACCTGTCACTTGCAAACGTTCACCCGTTTGCACTCCGGACAATGAGGCGTTAAGTTCATGCCCTGCCAGGCGTACTCGCAAAGAAAAACGTATCTCCCTGCTTCCATCCTGATCTTTCTGCAAAGAGCGGTGCTCAAGGATGATATCCCGATGTACCACGCCTGCTGGACTAGCATGCAAATCACCGAGTGACATCAACCTCCCGGATACCTGCACACTATTAAACTCCACCACCTCACCGCTTCCTTATTCTTCGCCTTCTTCAGTAGCCAACACTTCAGACTCAGCGCCTTCCGGTCGCAATTTGCGACTGCGTTTTTCTTCAGCGCTCTTCGCCAGCGGCGATTCATCCGTGATGGCATTGTCGCGACGAATGATCAGGTTACGGATCACCGCATCATTGTAGCGGAATGCATCTTCAAGGGCTTGCAACGACTTTTGGTCAGTCTCGATATTCATGAGCACATAGTGCGCTTTGTGAATTTTGTTGATTGGATAGGCCAACTGACGTCGCCCCCAATCTTCCAGCCGATGCACTGCTCCACCAGCTTCTTTAATCAATCCAGTGTATCGCTCGACCATAGCAGGTACCTGCTCGCTCTGATCGGGGTGCACCAGAAATACAACTTCATAGTGACGCAACATAAAAAGCTCCTTACGGACTTGGCAGTCATGGACAACATGACAAGGAGTTACAGGCATTAAGCCTACCCCCACCTACAGCGGGGGCGTGTATTCTACACGGCACTTACACTCATATCAAGACACTTGCCGGTCTCCTGACATTATCCGAGCAACCGTTCATCTGACAGCAAAGAACAAATATTGAGCAAAATAGCTACACTAGGTTAACATCCGTATGCTGATAATAATACAAACCGAAAAACGGTATATAATGCGTTGATCGTCGGCCAGGAAGGCATGAGGCCAGATATATAAAACGGGGAGGGAAGGGGTGATGAAGTCTAAATCACAGTTTTTGGTGCATTTAATCGCCAGTTGCGCCTTGGGTTTCTTTTTATCGACAGGGATTGCTCATGCAGATGGCGACAAGGACAAGAGTGACCCTCGACCCCGCCTTGAATCCTACACTCGCTACGATGACTTTTTAAACGCATTGAGTACATGGGAAGAAAGACAGACTCAACAAGCCTCTAAACAGACTGAATTGCCGCAACAACGCGGGACACTCTCTCAAGTAGACCAGCTTAAGTTGCAGAATGCTTTTGTTTCTCACCCCATACTGGTGACACCCAAAGCGGAAAAACCAAGAAAGATAGAAACCTTAGATAGTGCTGTGAAAGCTGCACCTAAGGTTACTGACAGCGACGACAGCAACTTAACCCTGCAAGACAACCCTAGCATACAATCTTCTGATAGCTCAACGCTCTCTTCAACCGTGGTCACAGGTGCCTTGGGCGCAACGGCTGCGGGCACCAATGGAGACGTTGTACGCAACAGACTGCAAAGCAATGTAGAGAACGTAACTCAACTCGACAACACCTTGCAACAGTCACCGTCTCAGCAGACCCCCATTCAAAACACCGTTGGCTCTTCCTTCTCTTACACGACGCTTGTAGGCACCTCTTCATTGCCAAGCTCTGCCGCCGTCAACGTGCAAAGCCGCAGTGTTATTTCAGGAGGAATCCCTCACTAGTGTGCTATTTCAGCACCTAGCTACGTTGACGTAAGGCCTCGTACATGGCAATACCGGCAGCGACGGAGACATTTAAACTCTCCACGCTGCCGTGCATGGGAAGAAAAGCCAGCGTATCACATCGTTCACGTGTCAGCCGCCTTAATCCACCACCTTCTGCACCTAGTACCAAACCCAAAGAGCCTTTAAGGTCACACTCATAAAGATTGGAAGCGCCTTCCTCTCGAGCCAACCCGACCAGAAACATACCGGCATCCTTGACGTGATTGAGGGTACGCGCGAGATTGGTGATCTGAAAAAATGGCAACACTTCAGCAGCACCAACAGCCACCTTACGCGCAGCAGGACTTAATCCACCCGCGCGATCACGAGGAGCTACTACAGCATGTACTCCTGCAGCATCCGCAGTTCGCAAACAAGCACCCAGATTATGGGGGTCCGTCACACCATCAAGAAACAACAGAAATGCAGGCCCCTTAAGCTGAGACAGCAAGTCATCGAGGTCATGTTCATTGCCAGACTCAGGCTCCCTCACCCGAGCAACAGCTCCTTGATGCTGCGCAGATCCACACAAGACATCTAACTGCTCGCGTCGACGCCAGTGCAACGCCACACCTAAACTGGTGGCCAGCACCACCAATGATTGGATACGCTCATCTTCCCGCCCCTGCAAAAGAAAAACCTCTAAAACCTGCTCAGGCCGTCTTTGCATTAAGGCTGTCAAGGTATGCAGACCATAAACCACTATCGTTTGCGCCATCAAATTTTCTCTTTTCTTGCCCGACGAGTCCGAGGTTTGCCCGAGCTTAGCAACTGAAAATCAATTTTTCTCTGATCCAGATCGACGCCTGCCACCTTGACGCGCACACCATCCCCCAAACTAAAACCGAGTCCACTCATCTCACCCTGCAGCCTTTGCGACACGGCATCATAAACATAGTAATCCGCTCCCATTTGACTGATGTGTACCAGACCTTCAACAAAAACATCCGCCAGCTCAACAAAGAGACCAAATGCCGTTACCGCCGTTACGGTCCCGTCAAAGTCTTCACCGATACGGTCCTGCATGTATTCACACTTCAGCCAGGCCACGACATCACGGGTAGCTTCATCAGCTCGACGCTCCGTCATGGAACACTGCTCACCCCAGGCCAGCAAGTGTTGATGCATATCACTTAACAGCGTTTGATCTCGGCTATCGTGGGCACGCAGGGCCCGATGCAGTAACAAATCAGGATAACGTCTTATGGGCGAGGTAAAATGTGCATAGGCCGCATAATGCAAACCAAAATGTCCAAGATTCTCAGCTCCGTAAAAAGCTTGGGATAAGGACCTGAGCAACATGGTTTCAATCACGCGCTGATCCGGGCGACCTTGGATTTTTTTAAGCAAAGCATGAAAGTCTTCTGGCGATGGATGCTCCTTCACAGGCATCACCAGCCCCAGCAGGGTGAGATAGGCGCGCAATCGCGTCAACTTCTCATCGCGTGGCCCCTGATGATTACGGTACAGCACCGGCAATTTGTGCTGCAATGCCCACTCGGCCGCACAGACATTGGCTGCCAGCATGCACTCTTCAATCAATTTGTGCGCATCATTCCTCACCACCGGAATAATGCGCTCAATCTTGCGTTCACTGGAGAACAAAATGCGGGTTTCTGGTGCCTCAAAATCCAGGGCACCGCGCTCTTCACGAGCTGAGCGCAACACCTTGTAAAGCTCGTGCAAGACGTTAACAGGCTCGACAAGATGTTCAAATTTTTGACGAAAAATCGAAGCGTCAGCGTGCTCAGTATCCGTCAACAAAGCACCCACCTGCGTATAGGTCAGGCGCGCCTGTGAATGCATCACTGCTGAATAAAAACGATAGCCCGTGACCCTTCCAGCACGAGAAATGGTCATATCGCAGACCGTACATAGGCGATCCACATGCGGCTTGAGGGAACATAGCCCGTTAGATAATACTTCCGGCAACATGGGGACAACCGACCCCGGAAAATAGACTGAGTTACCGCGGACCGCAGCTTCCTGATCTAGCGCCGAATGCGCACGCACATAGTGCGATACATCAGCGATGGCCACTACCAAACGAAAACCACCTCCACGTCGTCTGCAGGCATAAACTGCATCATCAAAATCTTTGGCATCTTCACCATCTATGGTCACCAGTGGCAGATCTCGGACATCTTCACGCCCCTGCTTATCATGCTCAGCCACCACCTCAGATAATACAGCTGCTTCCTGATTTACAGCCTCAGGCCAACGATGCGGAATACCGTGGGACCTTATGGCAATATCAATCTCCATACCAGGTGCCATAAAATCACCCAGTATCGCCACAATCTCCCCAATAGGAGGCGTTCGATGCGAGGGCTGATCCAGGATTTTAACCTCGACAAACTGACCCAAACCTGCTCCCCGCGTACCTCCTCGCAGCGAAATCTCATGGGTAAACCGTGGATTATCCGGCACCACAAATCCTATCCCATCTTCTTCGTAAAAACGCCCCACCAAACCCGTGGTATGACGTTCCAGCACCTTGACGATACTAGCCTCTCGCCTCCCCTTATGGTCAAAACCCACCACGCGAGCTTGAATAACATCGCCATCAAAAACCTGCCGCATCTCGCGAGACACCAGAAATAAATCATCACTTCCATCACGAGGTTGCAAAAAACCAAACCCGTCAGGATGCGCTTTAACCCGCCCCTCAACCAGATCTATAGACTCTAGGGGCGAATAAACTCCACGACGATTGCAACGCATCTGACCATCACGCTGCATGGCTGCCAGACGACGACGCAAAGCCTCCATCTGATCAGCCGTCGACAGCTGAAAATGATCAATCAAGGCATCCATGGTCATCCCTGCTCCCCCTTGGGTAGTCACCGTCGCTAAAATCAGTTCGCGACTGGGTACGGGGTTATCGTACTTACCCGCTTCACGTTCGGCGTGGGGGTCATTCCAGGATGGCTTGGGGGTTTTAGCCTTCATACATAAATCTCAAATTATTTTGCACATGGTAGCCCAGAATACTTGACAAGCACACCACATAAATTCAGAATTGCGCCCTCGCCGAGGTGGTGAAATTGGTAGACACGCTAGCTTCAGGTGTTAGTGGAGCAATCCGTGGAGGTTCGAGTCCTCTCCTCGGCACCAATCATTTTTTCAAGTCATTGTTGTTAATGGCTTTTATCAATGGGTGCAAATTAAAATCTGTTTTGTACCCGCGTTTATAATAAAGACTGACTATTTCTTCCCGTAGGTAGCATCGTGGTCTGGCGCCACAGTAAGGAACCGCATATAGTCCCGCTCGCGATAGGCCGTTGCACGCCGCACCTGATTCAGACTGAGCGAGTAGAGATATCCTCCACCTGGAGCTTTCGGCCGTGATAGCATCCCACTTGTGGCAATGATCAACATAAACCTGATCCCAGGTCATTCCGCTGATCTTTTTAAGAACTTTGACAGCTTGGGCTAGCTCTGCCTTCTGTAATTTGAAAAATCCATCCTGAAAAAAAGGGTTATTCAGATCCAGCTGAACCTTCTCTGGTGCCTTGTCCATGGCCAACTCCGCAGTTGACATCCTCCTCGCCCTCAGTCGATAACTGCCGCTTACGCGGGAAGGGCGAGGATTCCTACCGCTAGACGCTCATGCGCGAGCGCGAGCATATTCTTGGCCGTGCTTCCATTGAGCCCCGCCCCGGTATTGATCGGTATCCACCCCAGAGAACGCCGCACACCGTAGGTCTTACGCCAGGCCAGGATTGACTTTTTGAACTGCTTACGACGTGTCACGTACTCTTTGGAAATGCATTGTCCATAGACGCCAATCTTTTCAGGTGCAAGGTCTGGCTATGCAACCCAAGTTCTTTTCCAGCGCCACGCGTATAAGGGTGGAGATCGTACTCGGACAGGAACTGGCCCCGTTCTTTGATGAATCTATGAGACAGTTCGATGAATGCTCCCGCAGCTAAACGCCCAAAAGCGTTGTAGCTGGGGTTTCTCGGGTCAACGACCAGAGCGTATGGATGTTGCCATCCACACGACTTACCCCGGTCT
>JABEVH010000261.1 GCA_013043915.1 Pseudomonadales bacterium | reverse complement strand
TGCAGCAAGCATACTACAAAGACAAGGTTAATTCCGGTCAGTTACAATATATTATGGCACTACAAAATGACTTTCAAAAAGTCATTTCTATATATATCAACGCGTTACAAAAAATACCACCCTCAAATTGGCCAGGTTTCACTGAAATTTAAGGGGAGTCTGACAAACATGGGTTAATGGTCTCGCTATGAAACTTGCATGGATTTGCATATAGCGCTTGACCGTTTTTAACAATAATGTAATGTCATGATTGGGTTGAGAGCTATGGCCATTCATCATATACTCGGCCGCCTGATAACAGTAAGGTCAAAAAATGTCGCAGGGTGATAATACACAACGGTATCTTGGGCGTCAGGCTAGGCGTGGTTCTAGCGAGCAGCGGCGTTTGGCTATTTTGCATGCGGTTCTTCGTATCGTGGCCAAGGAAGGGGTCCGCGCTGTGCGTCATCGTGCTGTTGCTAAAGAGGCGAACGTGCCCTTGTCGGCGACGACATACTATTTCAAAGACATTCATGATTTGATCACGGATGCTTTTGTTTTGTACGCCCAGGAAATGAAAGAAAATTTCCTGGACCCGTTCTGGAATGAATCTTTGTGCGAGATTGATCAGGCACATCGCGCGCGGGCAGCTCAGCAAAACTCGAGTCAGGCTATGGAAGATATCTCCCACCAGGTGGTGGCCTTCATTGTTACGACTGTCAAAGATCGTCGTGAACATCTGATGATGGAGTTTTCTTTTCTTCATGCTGCTTTGCAGGATGAGCGTCTGCGGCAACCCGCACTGATCTACATCGATAACCTGCTTATGCATATGCGCCGCTGTATGGAAATATTGGGGGCTAAGCATATTGATACGGCAGCTAAATCATTATTGTCCCTGATTCGTCGACTTCAATATGAGGCTATGCTAGGGAGGGAGGATGCTATGGATACTGTTCTCGTGCATCAAGTCCTTATGCAACAGCTGGAAAGCAGTTGCTAGTATGTCCTCTAGTGCCCTGACAGGTGCCTGGCAACAGGTGTTACAGATGGAGATGGATGCTCCGTATATGCGTGATTTGTCAGCCTTTCTCAAGGCAGAAAAGGCACAGGGAAAAATTATTTATCCGCAGGGAGCACAGATTTTTCGTTGTATGCATTTGACGCCCTTGGATGAGGTGCGGGTCGTTATCCTGGGCCAGGATCCCTATCACGGATCAGGTCAGGCGGAAGGACTTTGTTTTTCTGTTCCTGAGGGTGTGGCATGGCCACCGTCCCTGCGTAATATCATGACTGAGCTGAAAAATGATCTGGGTTGGCAATCATCAGGCAGTCATGGATCCCTGGTGCCTTGGGCTCGGCAGGGTGTGCTGTTGCTCAACAGTGTAATGACCGTTGAAGCCGGTCAAGCTGCTTCCCATCAGGGCAAAGGGTGGGAGCGGTTTACCGATGCGGTGGTGCGTGAGCTGAATCAGCAACCTAATCCCTTGGTATTTATGCTTTGGGGGCGCTATGCCCAGAACAAGGGAAGCATCGTGGATCAGATCAAGCACAAGGTGTTGCGTGCTGCTCATCCATCACCCCTGTCGGCTAACCGCGGTGGTTTTTTTGGTTGTCGTCACTTTTCTCAGTGTAATCAATTCTTGAAGGAACATGGGCAGCCTGAAATTGACTGGAATTTGTCAGGTTAGTCCAGGGCTTTAGCTGCTTCACTTTTCTCTTGTTCCAAGGCTTCATCGCCCTGGTCATGGTCAGGGTTCAGGCCCAGCCGCTTAAAGGCTTGGACATCTTGCCAGTTGATCTCTGTCAGGGGGTGATCACTACCGTAGAGGCATTCAAGATTAGCCACGGTAACCAGATCGACATAATCAGCCTTGGGGACTTCACGGTCAAATTGGGTATAGCCGCGAGGAACAGCAATTAGATCTTCGGAGAAATCCCATTGTCGCAGGATCATTTCCCCAATTTGCGGGTGTAAGCTGTCAATGGTCTGTGTCAGTGTCATGCCACTTTGCAGCAGATCAGGGTGCATCTCAGCATAGCTGAGCAAAGGCAGGATGCCGATCTGATGCACCAGACCCGCTAAGGTGGCTTGGTCAGCTTTGAGAGATGTGTAGTGGCGACATAAGACCGAGGCAATGCCTGCAACCTGTGTACTGTGGCTCCATACCCCTCGCATCAAACGGTCTACCGTATCGGTCGTCGCCTGAAACATTTGTCGCATGGCTAGGGCGCTGATTAGATTACAGGCAAAAGTGATGCCCATACGAGCAATCGCCTGGTGGAGATCATCGATTTGCCGTTGTGCGCGCATCAAGGGGCTGTTGGCGACGCGCAATAATCGTACGGACAAAGCAGGGTCATCCTGAACTACCTTGGAAAGTTGCATGGCGGTCACGTCGGGATCTTGCGCCACCTCGCGCGCTCTTAGGGCCATTTCAGGCAGGGTGGGGAGCACTAATCGGTCGCTGGCGATCAATGCCTCAATATCGTTGGCTATATCTTGTTCAAAGGCACTTAAGGGCATATTACTAACCATGCTGAGGTGGGCGATTCTCTCGAACAGGTATAGCATATGGCAAAGGGTTCTTCTTCAAGAAATGCCCTTGAGGTTGTAATAAAAGTTGCTGATCGGCCCACTCTTCACGAATGACTGCCAGCAGTTCGATGTGCTGTTCTGGTCCTTGCACGGCAATAACGGTGTGTCCGGCCGCATGCATTTGGCCCTGTTCATCCTGATGGTAAACAGTTTGCGCGGGCAGGACAGGATATTCATGAATGCCGGTGAGTCGGTACATGCTTTGCTTGATCTGGCCACGAAACCAGGTTCGAGCTACGACTTCCTGTCCGGTGTAGCAGCCTTTGCTGAAACTCAAGCTCCCCAAGGCTTGACCATGCAGCATCTGCGGTAGAAATAAATCGCGTGTCGCTGGGAAGATGACCGGCAGGCCATCACGAATATCGCCGAGTATACAGAAAGCGGAGGGCAGGGCATGAACGGAGCGATGGACAAGATCAGGATGATCGCCAGATAGAATACGCAGGCTGCGGTGTTCGCTCAGGCGTACTTCAATTTCTTGCGTGGAGGATCTACATGACCAGCGCTCAGGCCCCGGGCCTTCCTTTCGCCCATCAATCCAGCATGACCAACTCGAACTAACATCCCGCTGCGTCGTCTGGCTGAACGCTAGATAACGCTGCATGCGTTGCATAAATTCAGTCATGAGGTCGCTGGGCATAATGAGGAACAGGGAGCTACCGAGATCAATGATCAGGAAGAGCTCCAAAACTCGTCCTTTTAAGTTTAAGGTGGCAGCCGGTAAAGCATGGTCCGGGTGCAGTTGGGAGGTATCTGCAGTACACTGGCCTTGCAGGAATTTTGCAGCATCGGGTCCCTTCAGCTCAATAATACCCCAGTGCGAGGCATGGGCTGTATAGGGCTCATGTTCAAAATGCGGGTAGTCTGAGGCCTGACAAGTCCATAGTGTTGTCGTATCAACAGTCATGTAAGGCTCCCTAGCTTATGTCATTGCAGTTAAGGCAATGTTACCATCGAACTTTAGCCCTAGGTTGAGTTAGGATGCTTGCCCTGTCGCACAAGGGAGAATGTTTATGATAGATGAACAAAGTTCAGAGCAGCGGTTGCGCCGGTTATCCTGGCGTTGTCGGCGTGGCATGAAAGAGCTTGACGTGCTGTTACAGCCATTTTTTGAGCATCGCTACATCTCGCTTTCTGCCGAGCAACAAGCGTGTTTTGAAGCTATGATGGCCGAGGAAGATGTTGATTTGCTGGATTGGCTGGTCAACGCCGTGCCGGCACCGGATAACTATGCTCCCTTGATCGGCCTTATTCTGGAATTGCCCTTGGCTTAGCGGGGCGGTTCCAGCACGGTGTCATTGGGCTCGGATTGCGAGTGAGGATAATCCAGGCTGTAGTGCAATCCCCTCGACTCATGGCGATTTAAGGCGCTGCGTATAATCAATTCACTGACCAAAACCAGATTGCGCAGTTCGATAAGGTCATTACTGATACGGTAATTGCTGTAGTATTCTTGGATTTCGCGACGTAATAACTGCACGCGATTAAGGGCGCGTTGCAGGCGCTTATTGGTGCGAACGATTCCTACATAATCCCACATGAATCGTCGTAGTTCATCCCAGTTGTGCGAGATGACGACATCTTCGTCAGGATCGCGAACTTGCGAAGAGTCCCAGGTGGGCAGAGGTGAGGAGGTGCTAACCTGAGTTTCGTGCTCATGGATGTGTATGGCGGCGGCCTTGGCAAACACGAAGCACTCCAGCAACGAGTTGCTGGCCATACGGTTGGCCCCATGCAGGCCTGTGCTAGCGGTCTCTCCGATAGCATATAGGCCGGCAATATCAGTTTCAGCATGCAGGTTAGTGATGACGCCGCCACAGGTATAGTGAGCTGCTGGTACCACAGGGATAGGGTCGCGGGTGATGTCGATATCATAGCTGAGCAGGCGTTCATAGAGCATGGGAAAATGCCCCTGAATAAATTCCGCAGGTCGGTGTGAGATGTCCAGGTATACATGTTTGACACCTAAACGTTTCATTTCAAAGTCGATGGCGCGTGCTACGATGTCGCGAGGGGCCAGTTCTCCTCGTGAATCAAAGCGTTGCATAAAGCGTTCACCGTCTGGCAGTCGCAGTATTCCACCTTCCCCGCGCATGGCTTCGGTGATCAGAAAAGATTTGGCCTTGGGGTGAAAAAGGCAGGTGGGGTGAAATTGATTGAACTCCAGATTGTTGACACGACAACCGGCACGCCAGGCCATGGCGATACCATCGCCGGTAGCAATGTCCGGGTTGGTAGTATACAGATAGGCTTTGCTGGCTCCACCACAGCACAAGGCCACAAAGCGGGCTTGAATCGTTTCAACTTCGCTGGTATCACGATTCAGCACATAGGCACCAAGAACCCGGTTCTCTCCGGCAAGTCCTAACTTATGCCGTGTGATTAAATCGACAGCGACCCGGTTTTCCAGAATGTCGACATGATCTAACTGACGTACGCGGTGTACCAGAGTCTGTGAT
>JABEVH010000260.1 GCA_013043915.1 Pseudomonadales bacterium | reverse complement strand
GCTTGATCCAGGCTGGAGGCAAAGGCGATCATACCCCAGCGCGATACCCGCCCATAAGTTGGTTTTAGTCCTGTAAGTCCGCAAAGCGCTGCAGGTTGACGAATGGAGCCACCGGTGTCGGTGCCCGTGGCTGCGGGAGCCAGTCGAGCCGCCACGGCAGCTGCTGAGCCGCCGCTTGAGCCGCCAGGCACGCGTGAGCAATCCCAAGGATTATGAACAGCGCCGTAGTAACTGGTTTCATTGGAAGAGCCCATGGCAAACTCGTCCATATTGGTCTTGCCCAGCATGACCATGCCTGCAGCATCGCAGCGTTGCACGATATGGGCATCGTAAGGGGCGATAAAGTTATCCAGCATGCGTGAACCGCAGGATGTCCTCACACCCTGAGTGCAGAAAATATCCTTTTGGGCCAGGGGGATGCCTGTTAATGGGGATGATTTGCCCTGAGCACGTGAGGCATCAGCCGCCTTGGCCTGTTCCAGGGCGCGCTCAGGGGTGACGGTAACAAAGCTGTTGAGCTGTGGATCCAGACGGGCAATACGATCCAGGAAGTGCTGGGTCAGCTCCAAGCTGGAAAACTGGCCGACTTCCAGGCCATGGGACATCTCGGCAAGTGTAAGCAGATGCATGAAAAATCCTATTCTATGACGCGAGGTACAAGGTACAAGCCTTGCTCGGTGGCCGGGGCAAGCGTTTGATAAAGTTCACGCTGGTTGGTTTCAGTGACAACATCATGGCGCAGCGGCTGGGTTGCATCGAGGGGGTGCGCCATGGGAGCTATGACTTTCGTATCGATGGCCTGCATGCTGTCTATCATGGTAAGAATAGCGTTCAGGCTGTTTTGATAGACGACAACATCCTGTTCCGTCATGTCAAGACGGGCCAAGTGAGCGATATTATGTAGGGCTTTGGCATCCAGAGCCATGTCAAACTCCACAGGTTTAAGCAATTACACATCAAAATATGCACGTTATCATACTTGTTGACTTGCCCAAAGAGGGGCTTTTGATTACAGTACGTTTCGCCTAGGGGACGGGCCGGATCAGCTTTACTCTCCTGCCCACATTGAATTTTGAATCTAACTCGGGTTTCTCCTCTCCATGTTTAAATTTTTGCGCGGATTTTTCTCCCAGGATCTGGCTATTGATCTCGGCACCGCCAACACCCTCATTTATGTGCCAGACCGTGGCATTGTATTGAATGAGCCGTCGGTGGTGGCTATCAGGCAAAGCGGTGCTACAAAAACAGTAGCTGCTGTAGGTGTTGACGCCAAGCGCATGCTAGGTCGTACACCGGGCAATATCTCAGCTATACGACCCTTGAAGGACGGCGTTATCGCTGACTTTGAAGTGACTGAGAAAATGCTGCAGCATTTTATCAAGAAAGTACATGAAAAAGGTTTCTTCCCGCCAAGTCCACGAGTTCTCGTATGTGTGCCTTGCAAATCTACGCTGGTGGAGCGCCGAGCCATTCGTGAATCTGTAACCGAGGCGGGAGCCCGTGAAGCCAGATTGATCGAAGAACCCATGGCGGCGGCGATAGGAGCTGGATTACCTGTCGAGCAGGCCTGTGGTTCGATGGTGGTCGATATTGGTGGCGGGACGACGGAGATTGCGGTTATTTCGTTATCAGGAGCCGTCTATTCGGATTCTGTGCGCATTGGTGGCGATTTGTTTGATGAATGTATTGTCTCTTACGTCCGTCGCGCGCATGGTTGCCTGATCGGTGAGTCCACCGCCGAGCGCATTAAACAGGAAATTGGTACGGCGTTTCCTGGTGGAGCTTTGCGCGAGATTGAAGTCAGAGGTCGCCATCTGGCTGAAGGAGTGCCACGTTCCTTTACGCTAAACTCCGATGAGATACTCGGAGCTATTCAGGATCCTCTGACGGGTATTGTTACTGCCGTCAAGAGTGCCTTGGAACAAACCCCGGCTGAGTTGTCGGCCGATATCGCTGAGCGAGGCATGGTGCTGACGGGCGGTGGAGCTTTGTTGCGTGATTTGGATAAGCTGCTTAGCAAAGAGACGGGGCTGCCTGTCATTGTGGCTGAGGATCCGTTGACTTGTGTGGCTCGTGGTGGAGGTAGGGCGCTGGAGTTTATGGATAATCCAGCCTACGACATGCTTTTTGTTGAGTAAGTGTCAAGTTGCGGAAGCTCTGAGGGTGCTGGTTGATGGACGACATGCTGTTTGCAAGACGCCGCAGCACCCTGGGGCCTTTGCTCATCTGTGTGGTTTTGTCCTTAGCTCTGCTGGTCGCTGACCAGCGCCTTTCTGAGATGAAAGTCGTTCGGCGCAGCATAGATGTAGCTTTGCTGCCTGTATATAGCATCATGGAACTGCCCGCGCTGGCTGCAGACTGGATGGATGATGCATCGCTGTCCAGATCGGATTTGCAGCGAGAAAATAATACCTTGCGCGCAGAGATGTTGGTACTGCAAGGCAGGCTGCAAAAATATGCAGCAGTAGCAGCAGAAAATGCTCGTCTACTTGGCCTGATGAACTCCAATGTGGTGGTGGATGGGCGCATTCTTGTTTGTGAAATCGTAGGATTGGATCCGAATCCTTTACGACGTATTGCGTATCTGAATAAAGGCTACGCCGATGATGTTTATGTGGGTCAACCCGTTCTGGATGCTCACGGCATCATGGGTCAGGTCTTGCAGGTCGGCCAGTACACCTCCAGGGTGCTGCTGGTCGCCGATCCTCTTGCGTCGGTGCCCGTGGTTATTAATCGTACCGGTGTGCGTGCCGTGGTTGCCGGCTACGGAGCTTTAGATAAACTCAACGTACTCTATGTCCCACCATCAGCCGATGTTCGCCCTGGAGATCTCCTGGTGACCTCAGGTTTAGGCGAGATTTACCCTTTTGGCTACCCAGTAGCCAGGGTCCTTCGCGTCAATCGTAAATCAGGTGGAGATTTTGCTGCGGTCAGTGCGGCTCCGGTTGCAGAAATTGACCGCAGCTCGCATGTCTTATTGTTATTTAGCCGGCCGTCACACCTTCAGGGTGCCGGGCATGGTTAAGCGGATCTGGTTTGTCAAATTACTGAGTTTTTTTCTGGCCCTGGTACTGGGGTCTTGGCCGCTACCTCCACTTATTGGACTATGGCGACCTGATTGGGTGATGCTGGTCCTGATCTATTGGGCTTTGCACCCCTTGGGGCAATCGCTGTCCTTCACTTTTGTGCTCGGGCTGTTGCTAGATGTGCAAACGGGGACCCCTATGGGTGTCCACACGCTTAGCTTGTGCATCGTTGTTTGGGCGGCTGCTCAATATGGCCGGCGTACCCGGGTATTTTCCCTGTGGCAGACCAGCACACTGGTCGCAGTGCTCGCTGTGATATTTCGTGGTGTGAACTGGCTGGTACTCAATATAGTATCTTATAGCGACCATGATGTTTTGTATGTCTTGCCTGTTCTAAGCTCTGCACTGGCTTGGCCCATGCTTGTGGTGCTGATGCGCCGATATGGAGGTCGCTGATGCCGGTAGCATTGGTTTTGGCATCAGGATCGCCACGGCGTCTGAGTTTGTTGCAGGATTGTGGGCTACAACCTATGGTCAGAGTGGCAGGTATTGATGAGTCAGTACAACCTGGAGAAATTGCACAGGATTATGTTGCCAGATTGGCACGTGAAAAGAATGCCTATATACGTGCTCAAGTGGAAGATCAGATCGTGGTTATTGCCGCTGATACCACGGTGGTTATTGATGACATACTATGTGGTAAGCCGGCTGATTTCTCGCAAGCTCGTGACTTGTGGCAGCGCATGGGAGGGCGCTGGCATGAGGTGTGGACGTCGGTATGTGTGGCTCAAGGCCTGGTTGAAAAGCAATGTACTGTGCGCACCCGGGTGTTGATGACGGGTATGGATGAGGCTCAGATGAGAGCTTATTGGGCCAGCGGCGAACCTGTCGATAAGGCAGGTGGTTATGCCATCCAGGGACGCGGTGGAGTCTTGGTTAGGGCGATTGAAGGCAGCTACAGCAACGTAGTAGGTTTGCCACTGGCAGAAACCGTGCAACTCCTTAGAGAGTTTGACGTAGCCATCTGGGAGGATAGGCATGCAGATCAGTCCCAGTACGGATGAACTCCTTATCAATGTGAATCCTATGGAAGTGAGGGTTGCATTAATCGAAAATGGGGTGGTTCAGGAGTTTTATTTGGAACGCATGGCTCGCCGCGGTTTGGTAGGTAATATCTACCAAGGACGGGTCGTTCGTGTGCTTCCAGGCATGCAGGCTGCTTTTCTTGACATCGGATTGCCCCGGACGGCGTTTATACATGCCAGTGATTTACTTTGGCCTAGCAAAACTCATGACACGGAGTTACGTACCCATCCCCCTGTGCAGGAGCTATTGCATGAAGGACAGATACTGACGGTTCAGGTTATCAAGGACATGATAGGTAGCAAAGGAGCTCGTTTAAGTGCTGAAATTTCCCTGGCAGCCCGGTATCTGGTTTTTATGCCCTATGCCACGAACTCAGGAGTATCACAACGCATAGAAGATGAGGCTGAGCGTCAGCGTTTGAGGTCTTTGTTACAGACACTACAGGATCAAGATACGACCTTGGGCGGGCATTTTATCGTCCGTACAGCCGCAGAAGGCATTGCTGACATCGAAGAGCTGCAGCGAGATATTCTTTTTTTACGCAAGATTTGGCAACAAGTAGGTTCGTCGTCGCAACGTATTTCTCATCCTGCATGTATTTATGAAGATTTGCCGCTGACCAGTCGCGCAGTTCGTGATCTGGACAGTGATCGGGTGGCACGCATACGTATTGATTCACGCGAAACCTACACCAAATTACAGACATTCATGAACACGTTTGTACCCTCGGCGCTCTCAAAACTGGAACATTATCCGGGTGAAAGGCCTATCTTTGAACTCTATGACGTTGAGGAAGATCTGCAAAAAGCATTGTCACGCAAGGTTCAACTTAAATCGGGTGGCTATCTGATTATTGATCAGACCGAGGCCATGACCACGATTGATGTGAATACGGGTTCATATGTAGGGCACCGTTCCCTGGAAGAGACGGTATTTAAAACCAATCTGGAAGCAACGCATGTCATTGCTCGTCAGTTACGATTGCGTAATTTGGGCGGTATTATCATTATTGATTTTATCGATATGCAGGAGGATGGCCACCGCACCCACGTTTTACGTACATTGGAACGAATGTTGGAACGAGATCATGCCAAGACCCAAATTACTCAGGTTTCTGAGTTAGGTTTGGTTGAGATGACGCGCAAGCGCAATCGTGAATCTCTGGAACATATCCTTTGTGAGAACTGCCCTACCTGCGAGGGGAGGGGAAGTGTCAAAAGTGCCGAAACTGTCTGTAATGAGATTTTCCGGGAAATTTTACGAGAAGCACGAGCTTATGATGCTGCGGGTGGGTTTATGGTGATAGCCAGCCAGCGTGTGATTGACCGATTGCTTGATGAGGAGTCGGC
>JABEVH010000259.1 GCA_013043915.1 Pseudomonadales bacterium | reverse complement strand
TCGATGGAGTAGTCCATGCGTCTTGACCTGCTCCTCGCTGAAAGTTGGGTTAAACCCGGAGCGCGTGTTCTGGATTTGGGCTGTGGTGATGGGCAGTTGCTGGCGCATCTTTCCAGCCGCCTCCAAGTCAGGGGTTATGGTATTGAAATTGATGCTGATCAGATACGCGCTTGTGTAGCCCGAGGCATCAACGTGATTGAGCATGATTTGGACCGAGGGTTGCAGCGTTTTGGTGAGGGTAGCTTTGATACGGTGTTTTTGACCATGGCCTTGCAGGTTTTATCCAAGCCCGATGAGTTGCTCATGGATATGCTGCGCGTTGGGCGAGAAGCCATTATCACCTTTCCGAATTTTGCTTACTGGCGTACTCGTTTTTACCTGACTCTGCGTGGGCGCATGCCCATGTCCAAAGCCCTCCCCTACCATTGGTATGACACACCTAATATCCATCTATGCACCTTCTATGATTTTGATGCTTTATGCGCTGAAAGGGGGTTGCGTATTGTCGACCGCCTTATAGTTAACGGTGAGCAGGTCAGTGGTGCATTGATGAGAGCTTTGCCCAACCTGTTTGGTGAAGTAGCCATTTATCGGGTAACTCGCGATGTATGAGCGTCTCATCTTAGCGAGCAGCAATACAGGCAAACTGCGAGAATTCAGAGCCATGCTAGGCAAGCGCGTCGGCGAGCTAGTTACACAAGATGCCGCTGGTATGGTGGGTGCTGATGAAACGGGCTTAAGTTTTGTTGAGAATGCTTTGTTAAAAGCACGTCATGCCAGTCAGCAAAGCGGATTAGCTGCTCTGGCCGATGACTCGGGTCTGGTGGTTGAAGTTCTTAAAGGCGCGCCAGGGATTTATTCTGCCCGCTATGCCGGCCCTCATGCTACGGATAGTGATAATAATGCCAAACTCCTTCGGGAGCTTGATAGGTTCACGTCACCACGCTTAGCTTATTATGTTGCGGCCATCGTACTGGTCAGATACCCCCAAGACCCCATGCCCCTGATTGCACAGGCACAGTGGCATGGTGAAATTCTTCACGTTGCTCAGGGTCAAGGTGGTTTTGGTTATGACCCCTTATTCTATGTGCCTGAAGAGGGAATGACGGCGGCCGAGATGTCCCCAGATCGTAAGAACCGTCTGAGCCACCGTGCCAAGGCACTGGCCGAGCTGCTGGCAGCTTGGCCTTTGGCCTAGAAAAACATAAAGAAACCATCAGCAAACAAGATGAGGCCCCATAGTCCTGCCAGCAAGCCCGCCCACCATAGAGGTTGTTTTTTCAGGAGACCAGCTACTGAAGAAAGCATGATGGCAATTTGTAAAACTATGGTTGCAGAGGCAAAAGGTTTGCCTTGCCGCTGTGCAAGATCACGTTCCTTCTCAAGGACTTGAGCCTTGGCAGCGATGGCTTTTTTCTGGTCAGCATATTTTTTTACCTTGCTTTTTATCTGAGTCAGGTAGTCTTGCAGAAATAGCTGCTCATGCTGCCCAAGTTTCTCGGTTTTTAATCGAAGGCCCATGCGTTCTACTTCCATGGCGTAAAGATTTTCTTTAACGCCCTTGGCCTGGTAATAGGCCCACTGATCTGAAGCCTTGGATTGAGCCAAAACAGCGTGTGTTGAAAACCCACCACTCTTGCCGGTGGACAAAGTAGCACACACCGCAATAATGACGGTGCTCAGCGCCATCCAGTTCATCCAGGGTTGTTTATCTTCAGCCATAGGATCTCCTTCAGATCAGTGTAGGGTGAATGTGTTAGTCAGGGGTTCTTGCAAAAAGCAAATCCCATATGCCATGACCGTCGCGCAGGCCACGTTGTTCAAATTTGGTCAGGGGGCGATAGTCAGGGCGTGAATGAAACTGACCCTCGCCTGCCATATTTCGATAACCGGCTGCCGTACTCATGACGTCCAGCATCCACTGGGCATAGGGCTCCCAGTCTGTAGCCATATGAAAAACACCGCCCACGCACAGCTTACTATGAATAAGTGCGGCATTTTCAGTGCTAACCAAGCGGCGTTTATGATGACGTTTTTTAGGCCAGGGGTCAGGAAAATAGAGCTGTAAACGATCAATACTATTTTGAGGCGCATAGGTGGATAATAAATCCAGCGCATCGCCCTCAAGAATCTTCAGGTTGTCGAGCTGACGTTCACCGGCATCAAAAAATATCTGGGCGAGACCCGGCTCATGGACTTCGATACCTAAAAAATTACGTTCGGGAGCTGCTCTAGCCATGGCAACCAGGGACTGTCCCATACCAAACCCTATTTCTACCGTTAGGGGGTTATGGTTATTAAACAGGGTGGGTGAATCCAGGCGGGTACCTGGTAAGGTTCGAAAGCGACCTGCATAAAGGTCCAGCCCTTGACGCTGGCTACTGGTTAACGGCGAGGAGCGCCGCACAAAGGTTTGTATGCGCCGTAAAGGTTGCTCCAGGTTCATGAGCCTATCCTGCCCTGTTGTGGGCTGGAAGCCTCAGCGAGTACACGTTTAGGCATACGACCTGCCAGAAAGGCATCGCGCCCCGCTATCACAGCATGACGCATGGCATTGGCCATGCGCACCGGCTCATGGGCATGAGCAACGGCTGTGTTCATGAGCACGCCGGCCACACCGAGCTCCATAGCCAGGCAAGCATCAGAAGCGGTGCCTACGCCTGCATCCACAAGGACAGGAATACTAGCCTGTTGCAGTATGATTTGAATATTATAGGGATTCACAATGCCCAGACCTGAACCTATCAGGCTGCCTAAAGGCATGATGGCCACACATCCTAAGTCCTCAAGTCGCCTGGCGACAATAGGATCATCCGAGGTATAGACCATCACCTCAAAGCCCTCTCGTACCAGAGTTTCAGCCGCTTTAAGGGTTTCAGTCACATGAGGATAAAGCGTATGTTCATCACCAAGAACTTCAAGTTTGATCAAATTATGGCCATCGAGAAGTTCTCGCGCCAAGCGGCTGGTGCGGATGGCTTCTTCAGCGCTATAACAACCTGCGGTATTGGGCAATAGTGTATAGCGATCAGGAGGTAGTATATCGAGCAGATTATCCTGGGACCCATGTTGCCCAAGGTTCACCCGGCGTACAGCGGCCGTGATGATCTCTGCTCCTGAGGCTTCTACCGCGAGGCGGGTCTGCTCCATGGTTTTATATTTGCCTGTACCTAGCAGCAGACGAGATTTAAATGTGCGTGTACCTAGGGTCCAGGTATCCGAGCTTGCAGAGAGGGTCATCAGGTGAACTCCAGTTAAGTATTAACCACCACCAATGGCATGGACGATTTCAATGTGATCACCTGCTTTAAGCAGGGTATCAGCATGTAAGCTACGCGGTACCAGTTCAGCATTGATTTCTACGGCCATACGCCGTCCAGTCAGCCCCAGTTGAATGATCAGGTCAGCCAAGCTTATGCCATCCTCCAGCTCGGTGGGAGACCCTTGCAGAACTACCGATAGGCTCATGCCGTTCTCCATTCGTTTTTGGCTATCCATAGCCATCCTGCTAACATGGCCAGGCCTCCCATAGGGGTAATCCAGACCAGAAAGGTCGGGCCACCCAGGGCCAAGACATAAAGGGAACCTGAGAATGCCAGGCTACCCAGTAAAAGTGTTATTGCGGGAGCAATGCCGAGCTTGGTTTGATGGCTCAATGCCAGCAATCCCAAGGCCTGGTAGGTTTGGTAATCACTGGCTGTATGCCACCAGCCCAAGGCCTTTTCAGTTATCTGACCCGTCAGTGCATGAGCACCTATAGCGCCCAACAGTATGGACAAAGCCATATCCACAGCAGCAATCATCAACAGCGGGGAACGCATCGAACTTAACCCTCTCATCTAACCACCAAGAGAGCTGCATGGTAGGGTTGGTGAGCAGAGGCACGTCATCCCCCTGCTCGCTTTCTTAGTTAAGAAGCTACCAGTGATAATCGCATTTTATCCATGGCAGATTTTTCGATTTGCCGAATACGTTCTGCAGAAACACCGTATTCAGCTGCCAGTTCATGCAAGGTTGCTTTATCGTCGTCCAGCCAGCGGCGCTTGAGAATATCTCGTGAACGTACATCCAAGCCTTCCAGGGCTTCATGCAACTGATGGAGTTCAAACGATTCATGATCACTGTCTTCCAGCATGCGTGCCGGATCGTAACGCCCATCTTCTAGATAATGCACAGGTGCTTGGCTGGCGTGTTCTTCATCTTCATCAGGCGATGCATCAAAGGCCATGTCATGGGCAGCCAGGCGACCTTCCATTTCCATAACCTGCGCTGTGGTTACATTCAGGTCAGCTGCAATGGCAGAAGCCTCATCCAGGCTAAGCCGATGTCCTTTACGCTTGCTGCGCAGATTAAAGAAGAGCTTACGCTGAGCTTTGGTCGTGGCTACCTTTACGATACGCCAATTACGAATCACGTATTCATGAATCTCTGCCTTAATCCAGTGCACAGCGAAGGATACCAGGCGCACACCCATGCGAGGGTCAAAGCGTTTTACCGCTTTCATCAAACCCACATTGCCCTCTTGAATCAGGTCAGCCTGGGGTAGACCATAGCCTGAGTAACTACGAGCTATATGCACAACAAAGCGCAGGTGAGCAAGCACCAACTGCCGCGCAGCATCCAGATCCTGTTCGAAGAAGAAAAGTTCTGCCAGTGAGCGCTCTTCTTCAGCGCTCAGCATGGATACACTATTGACAGCTTGAATATAGCTGCCAAGGTTAACCCCAGGGACCGCCAAGGCAGGTGTCAAGGCGGGGGTGAGGGCTGTATCAGTTGCCATTTCTCTAGCCTCCTCCAACTACTTTGCTGTGATTTTAGCATTTATTGCAAGAGAAAATGTAGTAATTTTGTTACCCCCAGGGGTATGTTAGCGGGGTTCCAGTGCCTTGAGATGCCGATACATGGCCATATAGGCTCCTAGTACGCCGAGTAATAATGCCAAGCTAGGCAGAAGGATCCAGGTTAACAGGCTAGGACCGTTTATAGAAAAGCTGGTATGGTACATTTGTGCCAGATGCAATACGGGAATGTTAAGCCAAAGAAGCCCCAAGCGAACAAGACCACAACCAAGCAGTCCACCGCATAAACCGCTCCAGAACCCCATATACAGAAAGGGCCTTCGCACCATGCCATGAGTGGCACCGAGCAATTTCAGGGTAATGATTTCATCTCGGCGTGATTCAATAGCAAGGCGTATCGTATTGGTGATGACTAGCAGTACAGCTAAAGTCATACTGATAAACAGCAAAAGAAAAAGGCGACGTAAAATTTCCAAGGCAGCATCTAAGCGCGACAGCCAGGCCAGATCAAGTTCGACATCCGCCTTGGGTAATTGCTCGGTCAGCTGATCATGCAGAGCTTGTAAGCTGGCAGCATCATAGGCTACCGGAAAGACGGTAATAACGGCAGGTAGAGGATTTTGTCCTAACAGACGTAAAGAGTCGTGACTGCTGGTAAGGGCTTCAAATTCTTTAAGCGAAGCTGCTGCATCCTGCGCTGAAATATGGCTGATGCCTTTAACACTGCCTAGCTGATGTATAGCATCTGGCAGAGAAAGCTGGGCTGGAAGATAGATTGACAAGCTGGCTTGATCATTGACCGATGCAACCAGTTGACGGGTGTCTAACAGCAGGGTTAATAAAGCCGTCGGCAAGGCTAAAGCCAAAGCGATGACCGAGATGGTCAGCAGACTGGATGCAGGCTGTTGCAGCAAACGCTTAAGGCTTTCTGTTGCCTGTTGCTGGTGATCTTGGCGCCAGTGGATGAGTCGGGACATTAAACTGGCTTGGGATGCATGCGCTCCACGGCTCATGAGGCATCTCCTGTT
>JABEVH010000258.1 GCA_013043915.1 Pseudomonadales bacterium | reverse complement strand
TTGAATGACATCTTCGGTATATGATGACGGCGATCGTCGTTGTGTTTGTTGGGCATCGGGATGATCAGTAAAATTGAGATCGCATCGTACCATCAACCGCTTTTCGAGTTTGAAGTGCACCAACGCCCTGCAGGATGCGACGTTGCTGGCTGAAAGGCGCCATAGGTGATGCGATCCACGCTGTGTTGTGTGCAGCAGGGATGTCAGACGTTAAACACATTCAGCGTATAGTGTCTTGATTACGTTAGGCTAGTGCCAGGGGAAATCTACCCCTGGGGGTATTTTGCGAATTTGGAAAACAAATTTTTCAGGGCCGACTAAATAAAAATTCGTACACCTACGAACAAGAAAAACAAGGTTATCGTGGAGACAGGCGGAATCGAACCGCCGACCTTCTGATTGCGAACCAGACGCTCTCCCAACTGAGCTATGCCCCCATGCCATCATTGTAACGCATTGCCTCCAGCAATATGAAGTAAGCGCAAGAGGTACATGAGCTATATACGAGTATTACACAGTCTTAATGTCTGACAATGTGTTGTTAATTTTTATGCAAAATAAAAGTGATCTCACTTTTGTTAAGCATGAAAGTGATAAACTACGTTCGCTTTTTTGCTTAAACCTCAGGGATATTGACATGGCATTTGTGGATTCAAAATCGCGCGTTATGCGGCAGCTCTTGCAGGGCGTTGCTGTGCTAGGGATGCTTTTTAGCGTAGCTCATGCCGAGATTATAGTTCCTGCTCCGCCAGCGCTTGACGATAAGGCGTATTTGGTGATGGATTTTGAGAGCGGGCAAGTGCTGGCTGCCAAAAATGCCGATCAACGCTTAGGGCCAGCCAGCCTGACTAAGCTGATGACCAGTTATATCGTGGAGCGAGCCCTGCTTGAAGGTCGGTTACACGAAGATGATGCCGTTTCGATTTCCGATAAGGCATGGCGGCATGGCAGCAATCAGGAATCCACCATGTTTTTGCCGGTGAATGGGCAGGCACGGGTGATTGATTTACTGCGCGGCATTATCGTGGTTTCAGCCAATGATGCATGTACGGCGGTGGCTGAGCATATAGCAGGTACAGAGTCTGCCTTCGCTGACATCATGAATAGCACAGCGCAACAGCTGGGTCTGGTCAATACGCATTATATGAATGCATCGGGTTTGCCAGATCCACAGCATTATTCTTCAGCCAGGGACTTGGCTATACTGGCACGAACCATCATTCGCGATAATGCTCATTATTACCCCATCTACAGTGAACGTGAATTTGCGTGGGGTGGTCATACCCAGGGAAATCGTAATGCTCTACTTTATACCGATCCCACGGTTGATGGTCTCAAGACTGGTCATACGGATGAATCAGGTTACTCGCTGGTGGCTTCGGCAAAACGCCATGGGATGCGTCTGATTGTTGTGGTGTTGGGGACAGATAGTAAGCAGGCCCGCGCAGATCAGCCACGTGCTTTGCTTAACTGGGGTTACAGTTTTTATGAGACGGTTGTTCCTTATCGCTCCGGAACTCCGCTAACGCATGTGCATGTGTGGTTTGCACAGCAGGATACCGTAGCCGCGGGTTTGGGTAGTGATTTGGCCCTAACGATTCCTAAGGGTTCACAGTCGGGTTTGCGTGCCAGTATTATTCTTAATCCGGACCTGCACGCCCCTATAGCCCAAGGACAAGTGCTGGGAAAAGTGGTGACCACTTTAAATGGCAAGCCTTATGCTGAACAGCCCTTGATAGCGTTGCAGCCTGATGAACAGGCAGGGTTTTTCAAAAGGCTGTGGCAGCATATCGTGCGTTTTTTTACTCGTATTGGCTGATTTAAAGCCAGCCCATTTCAGCCAGAGAGGTGGCATGTTTGCCGCCTATCACCACATGATCAAGTACCCTGACATCAATGAGGTTCAGAGCTTGCTGGATCATGTGGGTGATTTGTCGGTCAGCCATGGAGGGTTCAGCAACTCCTGAGGGATGGTTATGGGCCAGAACGACCGCTGCAGCGTTATGCTGTAAGGCCAGTCGTACGATTTCACGGGGATGGACGCTAGCGTTGTCAATCGTGCCGTAGAACATTTCTTTGCCTGCAATAATTCGATGTTGGCTATCGAGAAAAAGGCAGGCAAAAACTTCTTGCTGTCGATGACGCAACCAGGTTGTGAGGTATTGGCGGGTGGCTGTAGGGTTTGAAAGCACCCCCAATCGTTGTCCATCTTCGCCTAATTGTCGTCGACCTAATTCAAGGGCAGCTTGCAGTTCCGCATAGCGAGCGGGGCCCAAACCAGGAACTGAAGTGAAGTGTTCGCGGCTGGCAGCAAGAACTCCTGTTAAACCGCCCAGTTCCTGCAGAAGATGACGGCCAAGATCTACGGCACTCTGCCCTGCTCGTCCACAGCGTAAAAAAAGAGCCAATAATTCGGCATCTGAAAGTGATTGAGGCCCATTGTGTAAGAGCTTTTCACGGGGACGCTCGCTTTTAGGCCAATCCTTGATGCCCATATTGATCTCCTTAAATCAGGTGGTGATGGCTCTGTCCTTAGCAGGAGCTTATGGTATCTTTGCTCCTATGAAGGAATGATGGCGGAGCACCATGGTTGATATTCTTTTACAGCGACGTATTGTCATCGCCATCACGGGAGGCATAGCCGCTTACAAATGCGCTGAATTAGTCAGACGCCTTAAGGATCGAGGCGCCGAGGTCAGAGTCGTCATGACAGCGTCTGCCTGTGAATTCATCACTCCGCTTACCATGCAGGCCTTGTCAGGTGAGCCGGTACACACGCATTTGCTTGATCCTAGGGCTGAGCAGGGTATGGGGCATATTGAGCTGGCGCGCTGGGCTGAGCTGGTGTTGGTTGTGCCTGCGACTGCCCATACCATGGCTAGGCTTGCTCATGGATGGGCTGATGATTTATTAGGAAGCCTGTGGCTGGCGACAACAGCCATACGTGCAGTGGCTCCTGCCATGAACCAGCAGATGTGGAAAGCGCCTGCTGTGCAGCGTAATTATGCAAATTTGTTGCAGGATGGTGTACGGGTATGGGGGCCCACTGAAGGACAGCAGGCCTGTGGTGATGTCGGACCTGGGCGTATGATGGAACCTATGGATCTGGTGGAGCAGGTTGCGGCGCATTTTCAGCCTAAAGATATGCACGGCTTGCATGTCTTGCTGACGGCGGGTCCTACGCAGGAAAAATTGGATCCTGTGCGTTATCTTAGTAATTACTCCAGTGGTCTCATGGGTTACTGTGTTGCCAAGGCATTCCAGGAGCGTGGAGCTCATGTCACCTTGGTTAGTGGCCCGGTGTCCCTGCCACCCCCGCAGGGAGTGACGATGGTTTCTGTTGTCAGCGCTGCCGAGATGCTGGAAGCGACATTGTCACGGTTGAATGGCATAGATGTTTTTGTCGGTTCAGCCGCCGTGGCTGATTACCGGCCCAGGGAGCTTGCTCAGCATAAAATTAAAAAAACGGAGGCAGAACTTACCCTGAAGCTGGAGAAGACAGAGGATATACTTGCCAGAGTGGCTGAGCAGCCGAACAAGCCTTTTGTCGTTGGATTTGCTGCTGAAACCCAGCACGTTCACGCTTATGCGCTAGATAAGATGAAGCGCAAAAAGCTCGATATGATAGCTTGTAATGATGTGTCCCAACCGGGAATTGGTTTTGCGGCTCAGCATAATGCCATGCATATATTTTGGAAAAACGGCGACTGCGCCTTGCCCAAGGCACCTAAGATGGACATTGCCCGGCAGTTGGTGGGACTCATCATGAAACAATGGAAGGGGCCATCGGCATGATGGATGTTCAAATTAAGATCTTAAATCCCAAGGTGGGGCATAGCCTTCCGCTGCCAGCTTATGCTACGGATGGGTCTGCTGGTCTAGACTTAAGAGCGTGCTGGGATACAGCTTTTACCCTGGAACCGGGCGCCACGGTATTGATTCCGACGGGGCTTGCTATCTATATCGCAGATCCTGGATACGCCGCTCTTATACTCCCTCGTTCGGGTTTGGGGCATAAGCATGGAATCGTGTTGGGAAATCTGGTAGGTCTCATCGACTCCGATTATCAGGGGGAGTTGATGGTTTCCTGCTGGAATCGTGGGCACGATGCTTTTACCATACAGCCCGGTGAGCGTATTGCCCAGTTGGTTGTGGTTCCTGTGCAGCAGCTGAGATTCGAAGTCGTAGAGGAATTTGTCAGTAGCACCCGTGGAAGTGGTGGATTTGGTCATTCGGGACGTTCTTGAGGGAGTATCATGGTTGCGAAGACGGATAAGGTTGGCAACGAGAAAGCGAAGGCCATCTCGTGGTTACGAAGTGCAAGTGTTTCTTTGGCTACACTGTTGCTGGTTTTGATTTTGACGGATGGGTTGCTCTATGAACTGGTGATAGTGCGCTGGGGTAATGACAATATAGCGCAATTAAGTTTGTTATATGCCCGTCATTATTTGGCCCTGACCAATGATGCCATACGTACGACACAACAAGAGCTTGATGAACTCAATCGGCCGGAGTTTGTCAAAGGCTTGCAAACCGGCGATTTAAGTACGGTTAACCAGATGTGCAGTCAAATACAGGCTGACAACCCAAAATTGCGTCATTTTGCGGTGTTGCCAGTTAATTACGCCAGCATAGGACTGGCCACTGATTTGCCTTTTTCCACACAGGATATGCTGAACCGTGTTTTTGAAGGTAAAAATGCCCCCCCTGAAATCAGCTATGTACAAGGGCGCAGGCTATTGAATCTAGTGTTGCCATTGCGAGAGTCGGGGCAAGTTATAGGGGCATTGACGGCCAGTTTCGATATGCCTGAGTTCGCCGGGGAATTTCGCGAATTCGCAGCTAATGATGGTTATGTCGTGCTGCGTGAAGCTGTACACAGCAATCAGTCTGTTGTGGCTATGTCAGCAGGTAATGCTTCTTGGGCATCACCATATGCCATTCATTTACCCACTCGCAGTGCCAATCTCATTTTGGAGTTTTCACCTGGCCCCGGTTTAGAGGTTCCTTCTGCATTTACCAAGATATTTTTCATCGTATTGGTGGGGCAGTCCTGTATAATTTTCATGGTGTTGGGGTTGTTGTTCTGGCGTTTGAAAAATCAGTTGAAGTCTGATGTGGCTGCCCTGTTGATACAGGTAGATGGTCTGCTGAACGGAGCGGTATCTCCTAATGTTGTTACAGTTTTTCCCCTTATGTCAGACATGGGGGAAAAACTTCGCCATCTTTTCCAGCAATCAAACGTAGCGATAAAGCTAGGCTCAACCTCTCGCCATGTTGTGGGTTCGGCTCATGAAATTATTGAGAAGGTGAGTATGAATGAACAGGATAGCCGTCTGTTGGCGCGTGATGCTTCACACCGTCGTGAGCAAGTCACGGAAATTACACCCCAAGTGGTAGAGAGCCCGCGTATGGCAACAGTTGAAGCGACACCCAAACGAGAGACTCAGGTCGACCCCAGTATTTTTCGTGCCTATGATATTCGAGGCGTCGTAGGAACTCAGTTGACTGCAGAGGTTGTGACCTTAATTGGCCAGGCTATTGGTAGTGAAGCCATCCTACGCAAACAAAGCACTGTGATTGTAGCGAGAGATGGGCGATTGTCTGGGCCTGAGCTGATTGAAGCCTTGATTACGGGTTTGCGTCAATCGGGGGTGAATGTGACGGATGTAGGCCGAGTGCCTACACCGGTTTTATATTTTGCGACCAAGACTTTAGGTAGCGAGTCAGGGGTCATGCTTACGGGTAGCCATAATCCACCCAACTATAATGGGTTGAAAATTGTGCTGGCAGGTGAAACCCTGGCTGGGGAGGCGATTACTGCACTTTACCAGCGCATCGTGCAAGGTGATTTACGCCAGGGCCAAGGGCAATTACAGCAGAAGACGATCAACAAGTCTTACATTGACTGTATAAATTCAGATGTTGCTTTGGCTAGACCTTTGAAAGTGGTTATCGATGCGGGTAATGGTATTACGGGTGATATAGCCCCCAAACTTTTTACTTCACTAGGTTGTGAGGTGATTCCGTTATTCTGTGAGGTGGATGGTAACTTTCCAAATCACCATCCGGATCCATCCAAACCTGAAAATCTTCGTGATCTTATCGATGCTGTTGCTTCCCATAAGGCTGATATAGGTCTGGCTTTTGATGGAGATGGTGATCGGTTAGGGGTGGTTACTCCTGCGGGCAAGAGTATTTTTGCAGATCGATTGATGATGTTGTTCGCTAAACATGTCCTAATTAGTCATCCGGGTGCGGATATTATTTTTGATGTGAAATGCACGCGTGACCTGCGCAGCTTGATTGCTGAACATGGTGGTCGCCCGATTATGTCGCGTACAGGTCATTCTTACATCAAGGCCAAATTGAAAGAAACAGGCGCTGCATTAGCAGTGTAGATGAGCGGCCATATCTTTTTTAATGACCGCTGGTTTGGTTTTGATGATGGCATGTACTCAGGAGCTCGTCTGCTTGAAATTCTTTCCCTGGACATGACAGGGGCGGATGCTTTATTCGCAGAATTTCCTGAGAATGTCAGCACGCCAGAGATTAATATTCCGGTGTCAGATGCAGAGAAGTTCGCTTTAGTGGAAAAATTGAAAGCTGCTGCTGATTTTGCAACAGGCTCCGTGACTACCCTTGATGGACTGCGGGTTGATTTTCCGCAGAGCTGGGGGTTGATCAGGGCATCTAATACCACCCCAGTGCTGGTGGCCAGATTCGAGGGACGCACGCAAGAGGATCTTGATAAGGTCAAAGCGCAGTTCAGGTCATTGCTTGAACGCGTGGCT
>JABEVH010000257.1 GCA_013043915.1 Pseudomonadales bacterium | reverse complement strand
TGGCCAGCACATCATGCACATGCAATCTATGATGACGTATCTAGGCAGCGATTGTCAGGGCGTCAGGCCCCTTGATGAGATGAGGCAACCATCTCCACAGCAAAATTAATACACCCTCTTTCCAGCAAGTATGCTCCCTCTATTTAATAGAAAGGAGCATACTCAGGATATGCCTGTTACAACAGAAACATTACTTGATCAAAAAATCTTCCTTGTTGCGACCATTTTCAATCGCATTTTTAATCCAGTCAGGCTGGCGGCCCCGGCCCGTCCATTTTTCTCCATTAGGCCCCATATATGTGGGAGCTACAATGGAGCCTTGCCGACGCACGGTTCCATCCGCAGACAAACCAAGATCCTTCGCATTCAGACTATACTCAGCAATCTTGAACTTGATTTCACTGATAATAGATTGCAGCTCAAGCCTACGAGCCTCTTCAGCTTTAGCTTCCAGATCAGCAATTTGACGCTTGAGTTCTTGATAAGTAGACATGGACTTCCTCATTAAGACAGGTAGAAAAAAAGATCATCAATTAAAAACAATTCAACACCGCACAGAATACATGATTTTATCGCGCATTCAAAATAAAATACAATTTAAATCAACAAACCTTATGGATGCAATAGGAATTTTGACTACACCTGATGCATGATAATGCTTTCAATACACTTTTATCGTGGCTGACCGTTCAAGTTTTACTGAATACTAACAGGGGTATTGGCACGAGCGTTAAAGGATAAAAATACGCCACATCATTTTTCAGAGAATATACCCAAACAATTAAAAACCTTTCCCTCCTTCAAGCTCTCGTAAACTATTCAGGTAGTGTTCATACCCACCCTGAGAGGTCTCATGGGCAATAACATATATTTTCCAGGTAAAATCAAGAAAACGGCCATTAGCTCCCAAGACGCGTAAGCCATGCAAGCGCTCTTCAATACGCTGTTTAAGCTGACTAGCTTGGTGCTGAGAACAGTTGACCGCTATCAGCGCCAGCCTATGCAGTTCAATACGTGCCAAAACCTCTTCCTGACGAATACTGATACGAAGATGCTCACCTAAAGCAGCTAGTACCCTAGGTTCCTGACCACGATCAACCACCGCTACATCCAAGACCAACAAAGCCACGGGTTGCAGCATGCGCTGCGAACGAGCACATTCCGCCTGCAATCGCTGCTCAAACCATGTACGACTACCTAATCCTGTCCCCGCATCATGATCCATACAGACTTGCATGCGCCTGAGTTGTACATCGGTATGCCACCCCATGAACAAGGCTGCTGCCAAGGCTATAAAAGCCATCCAGCCTGCAACACCCCCCCCATAGACATGAGCAAGAGCATAAGCCAAGGTAATGCATAACAGCATGCCCATGCCGTATAGCCCTATGATAGTTTTACGCATAGCAGAGATTCTTGTTCATCAGAATTCTCCATGCGGCATGGCCATGAGCGTATAGGGGTCACCTAACCCCTCAACTGCACTGAGTTCTTCCTGACTCAAATAAAATCCAGCAGGCTGCTGCAATAAACCAGATAACCGCGCCAGGACATGGGCATAGGTACACCGATTGGCATAAAGTAGTCCAGCCACATTCAGGGTCCCGCCCTGGTTGATATAGCCCATAAATGCACAACGATTGGGCCCGAGATCCAGAGGTCGCAGATGTCCCAGCATGGCTTCAGGCCTACCATGAATCAAGAATACCCTTGCCTGGGCGGTTGCAGAAAAATAGTGTTGTATACGCTGACTCACATAGATTGCTTCCAGAGCATCACGCGCTGCTCTGAAGCGGAATGGCTCCTGCATATAGACCAAGCGAGCGGCATGCCCCCTCTCCTGCAAACGCTGGGAGACTCTGAGCATTTCATGGAGCTGATATGCCCCACAGGCTACCAGATCGACCATGGCGCCTGGTGGGTCCTGCAACACACAGGCTCCTTCTCGAGAGAGTTCATCAGCCTGTTGCAAGGTCATTTGCACAGGCAACTCCAGTTTGGGAATAACAAGTACACCCAAACGTCCCCGCTCTGCATACACCGAGCGTATAGCCATGACCGCTGATAGTGCATCTGCCGGGTAAATAATACGCAGCATATCGCTCATCTCGCCGGCCAAGGCTTCTACCAGGGTGGGATCCTGGTGTGATTGCTCATTCTTGCCATTCTCCCAGGTATGGGATGTCACAATGACTGGCAAACCATGCCATTGAGCAGGGCGACCTGCCTCCTTGAGATGGCGTGCGAATATGATTTCCTGACGTAGGGCTCCCAGCATTTTTACAGCAAAGGCTTCATAGCTGACCACCAGATTAATGCCTGCTTTATTGGCCAAACAGGCACACACCACGGCTTCTTCATTCAACGCGGTAATGACCTGACCACATCGATCTTCATCATTGCCCACCTCAGGATCAATCACACGATGCTTGAGTACCGAGAGCACCCCTCCCATGCGGTTGGAGCGTAACTCATCTGGATTCCCCAAACGTACCCTACGCCCCGGATTGACGGCCAGCATCTCAACCATCCAGCCATCCACCGCGGCCATAGGCGACATACTCTGCCCTGAAGGCGAATCAGGATCAGGCAATACCAAGTCATTGGGACATCGTTTGGCCAGGGCATGATCACGCTCTTTAACACGTCCATGCAAACCATGATTATTCAGCATGCTGACTGCCGATTGAATCTCGTGTAAAGGCAACCACAGCCTGGCCATCGCCTGATTAAACTGTTGACGAGCCTCTGCATCTACCCAGGGTGAATGACTCAAAGGCGTACCATGCGCCAGATTAGTACCTGCGTTGATAAAGCCGTAACCTTTGGGGGCTTCTGCAATCAGATAAGGTAAAGTTCCCAAGCCCGCCTGCAACTGTTCCTCTGCCTCATACATGGCAACCACAAAAGAGGAAGGATCACGACCATCGATGGTTCTCGGAGAAAAACCATTCAACTCAAGATGCCGACGAAACCAGTCAATACCACCAGCTTGCATGATCCCTGAGCGCTGGTCGATACGCCGTCCATTGGCTATCATGACCGGCAACACCTGACCACTATCCTCTTGTCTCCACCAACGTGCAGCCCAGTCAGCTCCGCGCTGCTCTTCAAAGGCACCATCACTGAGGAAAGCGACCAGTTTCTCGCCCGGCAAGGCAGCATGCACATAATGCAAGTCAGCAAATCCAAGATAGCCTCCTTCCATCATGCCACCCGCCGTATAGGCATTGACGTGCGAGCCTAAGGGCGATTCTGGGCGACCATCCGATCTGACCCGATATCGGTAGAAATCTTTAACCAAGCGGGTTAATCCCATATCGCTAATCGCATACCGAGCAGCATGTTCTGCATGCATATTGTCAACCAGGACATTGATGGCATCTACTGCAGACACGCAATGCCCCTGGCCCATCATCCATGATCGCGTTTCATGAGTCAGCGCATTCAGTGCCAGATAAGCCACATAAGCAGGCACCATGTTCAATGAACCACCCGCATGTCCTTGCGGGTCCATTTTAAAATCACTGGCCTGTAACGGGCTGCCATCTAAACGTACATGACGCGCATAAATCATGTTAATGACCAACCAGCATCCCGCATGCATCAGTCGGTCTGCTGCCAACAATATCTCATAGACCGCCTCGGTCGATGGCTGAAGTCCACGCTTGACCAAACCTTCAGCCATACGATGCACTCGGGCACGAGTCAATGGCTGGTGTTCAATCAACCCCTGCGCCTTAACAAAGCGTGTTTCAGCGGTAGTCATTCACATATACTCCTGAACCCAGGATCTAATACCCTTAACCAGTACAGGGGTCAAATCCAATGCATTACTCGTATGCTGCAGCGAATTGCTGGTGACGATGCTGCGAACACCAAAGCTCTTTAATGAATCATAGGACGCACCCGCAAAGATGCCATGTACGGCCACACATACGGCTTGAGGTAATTGCAAAGTTCGCAGATGATGCAGCGTTTCCAGCAGGGTATGGCCTGATGAAACGATGTCATCAATCAATACCGGCGTGTGATCACGCCAACGATCCAGTTCCGGCATGCTCACCTCAACATCGCGATCACCGTGCCGAATCTTGTGCAGCACCGTATAGGGCACATCTGCTGCTGCGGCCACAGCCTGAACCCATTGCACAGATTCAGCATCTGGCCCCACCAGCACGGGAAGTTCGACATGTGCTCGAATCCAGTCAGCCATAAGCTCTGTACTGCTCAAGACTAATGACGGAACTCGATAGATCTCGGCCAGATCATGATAACGGTGCAAATGAGGATCCACGGTGACCAAGCCATCGACATGGGCCGATAACAAGGCAGCAAAACTGCGAGAGCTAATGGCTTCCCCGGGTTTAAAACGAATATCCTGCCGCATATAAGCCAGGTAGGGTGCCACCAGCACTACTTTTTGTGCTCCCAACTCATGTAACAAATCGGCGAGAAATACCAGGGGCAACAGAATACGGTCAGGGTTGCGCATATCAGCCATGAGAATGACGACAGCATCCTTACAATCCCCTTCCACTCGAACATAATGCTCACCATCAGGAAAGCACCGTTGCTCCAGGGGCAATGCTTCCATGGCAAGTTCCCGTACCAGCCCCTCAACCAGCTGGGGATGCGCCTCCAGAGAAATCATACATAAACGCGGCATAGTGAACTGCTCCATAATCAAACAAATTCGCCCTCCACTCGCACCTCATGGGGATGCTGATTAAAAAACTGCAGAGCATAATCCAACTGTCCCTGAGCCTGAGCATGAACGGTCAACATGACATCGCCACGACTGACTCGTTCGCCCAAGCGTACATGCATGCTCAGTCCAGCTGCTGCATCTGCCGGTGCTCCGGCAAGTTTAGCTAATCGTGACAAGAACCTGTTGTTCATATACGCCACCACGCCATCCCGCTGAGCCAGAATATCATGATGAAAACCGGCTACCGGTGGTTCATGAAAACCGCCCTGAGCTTGTGCAATGGCCATAAACTTTTCCAGAGCCTGGCCACTCTCAAGCGTATGCAGGGCCCGCTTCCTGCCCTGTCCGGATTCAGCCGCACCGCCCATCTCGAGAATCACTGCAGCCAGATCCAGGGAACGCTGCTTTAAATCATCAGGGGCATCGCCCTGCCGCCTCAATACGGCCAACACATCATGAGCTTCCAGCGCCGGACCTATGCCTCTACCCACAGGCTGACTGCCATCAGAGATATGTATACGAACATGCAAGCCCAACGCCTCTCCAACATGACACAAAATGCCACCCAATCTATCCGCCTGGGCATGTGAACGAACTTTGGCGGTGGGTCCTACCGGGATATCGATGAGCACATGCGTTGATCCTGCCGCGATCTTTTTAGAAAGCACCGAAGCCACCATCTGGCCTTCAGAGTCCAAATCGAGCGCACGTTCAACACGAATCAACAGATCATCCGCCGGCGAAAGCGACACGGCTCCCCCCCACACCATGCAAGCTCCTTCTGCTTCTACCACCGATTGCATATGCGCTGTCGTCAACTGCACCGGCATCATGGTCTCTATCGTATCTGCCGTGCCTGCGGGTGAAGTGATGGCGCGCGAAGAGCTTTTCGGCATGATCAAACCACATGCGGCTACGATAGCAACGACAATAGGAGTCGTACGATTACCAGGCAATCCACCCAAGCAATGTTTATCCACCACCTGCGGATGAGTCCAGGCCAAGCGCCGCCCTGAACGCACCATGGCATCGGTCAGATAAGTGATCTCCCGCTCATCAAGGCGACTCCCTGCGCATGCGGTAACAAAGGCCGCCAAATGAATATCAGAGTAGTGGCCCGCCACCACATCAGCGACGATGTCCTGCATAGCCTGACGCCCCAGAGCATGCCCATAGAGCTTACTACGCACATGGTGTAACGACTCAACGGCAGAAGCATGCTGCAGGACGACAATATCACCTTCCTTAACCGCCAAAATATTGACCGCCGCATCTGACAAGCCTATCTCTCCCTCCCTAACCAGATGATCTGTCACGATATTTAACGTCGCTGTCAATTCTCTGCCTTCATAAACCAGACTCACCCGAGTCTGGGTAGCTAATCCTTCTGAACGGCATACCGATGAATCAGCTCGCAGAAAAACAACCGGCTGCAAGTGGGTGCCTATACCCAGAATACGGACACGCAACTGATCCATAAGACCCTCCACAGCTAACCATTGGTTTCAGTTTAGGCCGGGAATCATCTGCTTAGCTTGACGTACATCAATCCAGATGACATCGAGCCTACCTAGGATTGAGGGATACTGAGGAGGTCACCACCTGAGCATCTTAAATTTCTTGGAGCTGCCGGCACAGTCACTGGCTCACGTACACAGGTTTATGGCGAAGGCTACAACATCCTGGTGGACTGCGGGCTTTTTCAGGGCATCAAAAACTACCGGGAACGCAACTGGTCTCCTTTCCCTGTTCCTGCCCGTTCACTGGATGCCCGGTAGTTGTCAATGGACTTCTATGCTTGGGTTGATCCTGACCATCGAAATGGCTTGAGTGATCGTGCCTGTTCATAGACGGCTTTACGCTGATCAAGAATGTTTGGTCCATGCCTGCATGATGTCAACAATCCTTAGCTCGCTAGGTAAGCTGGGGGGGGGGGCGCAGTAACCATTAGTCAAAACAACCTTAACCTTGTTTTGACTACAGTATATTTCGATAAACTTGGCGTTCCTCGACTCTCATAATCTCAACTTCTCGAACCGCCCGGTGCGGACCCGCATGCCGCGTGGTGTGGCAGGGTGCACCCTAACCGCTGCCCCCCCTATGCCGATCAAATCCCCTGCAGGGAATGGATATTAACCTACCAACATCCGGCGCGCGATGAAGCCAGAACGAGACTCCCCTGCTGCATGTGCATCACGGTCAATGCGCCGCAAAATGCGCGATGGTAACGTTATATTGATTCGCTCGGTCTTGTCTGACAACGACGCCAAATCGACTTCAACTACGCCCCATATCCATCCTGAAAACTCAGGATTAGTTTGATGATGTGCAATTGACGTAGCCTCTGGCACAACACCACCGTCGTCAATGACAGTTTCCAACCAAAAGTCGATTGCCTCGTGCGCATTGTCAAGCGCTTCATCCAGAGTATCTCCACCAGAAAAACATCCTGGCAGATCCGGAACTACCACGCCAAACGCATGGGCATCATCGCCCGGTTCAATTGCAATTGGATATTTCATCATTTATTCCTCTTCATTCCAAACCTGCCTGCATGAAAGCTCCCGCAGCTAAACGCCCAAAAGCGTTGTAGCTGGGGTTTCTCGGGTCAACGACCAGAGCGTATGGATGTTGCCATCCACACGACTTACCCCGGTCT
>JABEVH010000018.1 GCA_013043915.1 Pseudomonadales bacterium | reverse complement strand
GGTCCCGGCCGGGATCGCCGCATTATTAACGCCAAACAAGGCTTGCTGACGTTCGGGGGCATGCCCAAAAACCAAATAGCTGGAAATTTCATCTTGCGACAACTGATTGTCAGAAATCAGCGTTGACTGCAGCTGGTTTGACCACCCTGTGATGTGCACCCCCACGGTGACATTGGGATCAAAATCCTTAACGGCTTCTACATCAACCTGGGGGTTGGTGGGAGGCCCCAGAAAAATCAGACGACCTTTGCGCAAACGCAAATTTTGCCCATAGGACCGAAAAGACGTTTCCGGATCCATATCGATTTCACCGTGAGCACTCATCACTCCCTGAGCATCCTGTTGTACGCGGACCTGCCCGGTCAAGCGGCCATCCGCATCAAAACCTCGAAAATTGACCTTATCGCCCAACAGGACCTCAATATCATAGATGAGTGTCCAGGGTTGATGACGCTGTTCCGCTACTCCCGCCTGACGATAAATTTGTACATCGGCTGAAGGCTGCAACGAGGCATCCCCTGAGTCTCGCATACGTATATCAGCTTCCTGTACCTTGATCTGCCCTTGAACATTTACCTCATGGGGTTTCACTTTGAAATGCAAATCAGGATCCAGGGATGACTCCACCAAGGGCACTTTCTGCAAACTCAAACCATGGCCCTTCAGGTTTCCTTCCGTCACCATAACACCATCCGTCCATTGCGAATCTGCCGTTACTGCAGCTTGTCCCTGGCCACTGTCAAATTGCCCTGTCCAATGCGCATGCTCGCCATCAATATCAGCGCGGACCTGGATATTGCTAAGTACAAACATGTTTTGCTTGGCCTGTACCCGTCCATCGAACACCTGAACATAACCTGCAAACCCTGGCTGTTCCAGACTACCTGACAACAAGCCCTCGGCATTCAACCACCCCGACAAGCTCTGCATTTGTGGAAAAAACACCCGTAAGGGCTGAATCGCCAAATGACTGACATGAACCTGCCCTGACAAGCTATGTTGCGGCTGCAGCGTATCAACATGGGCGTGAATACGAGCTTGTCCGAGCTGATCTGCATCCAGTTCAAGTTGCGCATCCATCGCGCCGGCTTGCAAAGAGGCATCCAGAGCCAGTCGCTGATAGGGAAGCACCAGCGCCTTACCCTTGTCCTGTTGCAAAAACACTTGCCCCTGAGCTGCCTCCAGAGCCACTCGGACGGCAGGATGCACATCATGGCTTGACCATAGAACCTGGCCCTCACCATGAAGTACACCTTGCCAACGCAGTTCCTGGGGCAACCAGGGTTGCAGGTCAGCTGCCTGTAGATTCTGCAAACTCACATGGATATCAACGCGGTTCCCTACTTGCAGATCATCCTGCAGACACAGGCTAGCATCTGCATGTATCCAGCATTGGTGATTAACCTTCAAAGCATGCGTGGGCCAAACATAGGCAAGATCAAAAGGCTGCGCAATCGCCCAAATCATGCCTTTCAGACTGACACTGGCCTCATCGACGCGCCCACTCCAGCGCTGATCCTGTGCACTCCAGACACCCTGGGCCTTCCCCTGCAAGTGACTATCGACTCCTTCTGCCTTCCAGCCTATAGTCTGGGCCTTTAGGGTTCCTTTAGCCTCAAGCTCCAACGACTTCAGGGATTGCCCCCCCAGACGGGGAGCATCCATCGTGATCAAAAAATGGCTATCTTGCTGACCACCCTGAACCCATAGCAGAGCACCATGGACTCCCTGGGCATACACTTTCCCAACCTGCCATTGATTGCCCACAAAAGTCGCTTGAACATCCGGCTGGGACACTGGCCCAGAAATTTTTACTTCGCCATCCACGGTCCCATGCCACCCTGCCTTTCCATCTGCAAGATCAAGCCCTGTTGCTGACAGATTAGCCTCAACCTGCTGCTGTCCCCACGCTCCCTCAACAAGCAGATGAGACGTACCCCAGTCGACGATGCCATGCTGAAGCATGGCGCGTGGGTTACCTGAGGAATGCCAACTACCCTGAGTAAACTCAGCATGTATAGGCCGATCTCTTAATACTCCCGAACCGTTAAACGAGGTTAAAAAGATGTTCCAGCCCGCTGCGGTCCATCCGCCCTGTACCTGTGCATCAGCATCTAAACTTCCTGGCCAGGAGGGCCATAAAGCTGCAGGATTAAGCGCATGAGTCTGAAGTTGACCCTGCCATGACCAGCCCGACCGGTAAAATGCATCCCCTGTGAATTCAGCCGCACCCTGCCCACTTTGTAGTTGTACATCTTGTACATGCCATTGCCGCTCATGAGCTCTAGCCTCTACTCTGGCATGCAGTGCTGGCCAAAATGGGGTATTAACGTCAGCTTGCAAAACCCCACGATGATCCTGCCAAGATCCTTGCCAATTGAACGTCAGCTGAGGCATACGAACCTGCCCCAGATGAGGAAAAGTCCTGGTTACATGCTGGCCCATAAATTTCATGCTATAGGGAAGATCTAGACGAGATACCCAAGCAGCCACCTGACCTTGGCCCTGCCAATGCTCTCCTTGAGGCGTTGTTCCGGATAAGCTCCATTGCGATTGCGTTGCCGTAGCATGTCCCTGAGACTGCCAGCTCCCCGACCATTCGGGAAAATACAGGTGTAATAGCGGCCATTGCTGCGACAACAACACATGATGGGGTTCAAAAGCCACTGACCAATCTAGCACATGATGACCAAAAACAAGATTCAGTTGACCCCGGCCCTCCCCTCCCAAACCATGGTAAAGCCATTGAGAAATCTCCAAATCGTGGAAAGTTCCCTGCCCGATGAAAGTGTATTCCCCTCGCGGCAGCCATCGCCCTTGCAGCTGTAAATCCGCTCGTCCGCGGTAAGATTGCAGATCTCCGGTCAGACGCATGACGCCCTGTCCGGATTGCAGCTGCTGACTACTCAGCCAGGGCCAGTTCACCTGTTGCCAGGCTACCCACCCCTGGTAAGGCAGATGAGGATAGGTAGTCTTTACCTCGGCTTGTACCTTGACCGGAACGCTCCCTCCAACCGTTGAGGCCTGAACATGCATATGTACCAGAGTATTCGCCAAATTGAGCCGCCACGGTGTCATACCGGCCGCTTCCAACACGGGCCAACGCATGTAACCTGAAGCTGACAACGGATAATCGTCTTGCAACCTAATCCAACCATGAACATTGGCATGCATGGCTGGATGTATCAAACCCAGTTCAGCCACTCGCACCTGGGTACCTAGCCAATGACCATCGAGAAGTTCCAATTGATAATGCTCATAGCGCTTTGCTCCACGCTGTACCGTGATGTGATCCACCCCTCCGCGGCTGATGACCAGTTCCACGGGGGACCAGAAACGATGCAAGAGCGTGACTGCTGGTTTATGTTGTGGAAAATCCAGCTCTGCCTGCCGTATTTTTAAATCATCAATCCACCATTGACCTTGCAAGCCATGGCGCCAGGACATCTGCGCCGATACCCCGGACAAGTGCAGATCAAAGGTTCGCGCATGCCAATCCAGCTTATCGAGATCAAGCGCTCCGTTCAAAGCTCCTTGACGCCAGACTACACGCAAGCGCCCAGTACTTCCCAATACCTGTTCAAGTAAGAAACGACTGCCCGCAGGCGTATTCACCAGCACATCCAACACACTAACCAACGTAAGCAGCAACAGCGTTAGCAGCAGCAGCAAACGCCACAACCCGGTCAGTAAATGCCGTCTCATAGCGGCGGCCCCATGTAAAAATGCAGACGTACCGGATGATTAGGATCGAGAAGACCAAAACCTACATCCATGGAGATCGGCCCCACCGGTGATCGCCAGGAAACACCAAAACCCGTGGAGCGTCGCGTGGGGCCATGCAGTGAATCATAGGCATTACCCATATCAAAAAACACATGAGGTCGCCACTGAGGTCGCCACTGGTAACCATACTGAATGCTACCTACGGCCAGATAATGCCCCCCCAGCACATTACCTTGGCTATCTGTAGGGCCCAGTGCATTAAAACCATAGCCTCGAATACTCTGATCCCCTCCGGCAAAAAAACGTAAGGTCGGCGGGATGTTGGACCAGCGATTGGTGACAACCGCCCCCGTATCCAGACGAAAAAAGAATTGATGTCGTTCTGCCAAGGTGCGCAGTAAGCGCCAACCTGCATGCACATCGACCTCATTGGCATCAGAAAGCATGCTGGAGCTGCCCCCTTCCAGTGAATAGATCTGCTGGTCCCCCCAATCCGGATCGACACCACCATGAGAATGTGTCCTTGTCCAGCTCATGCCAGGCAATAACAGATTGGAGCGTCCCGTGCTACCATCTGTACGTGAAAAATCATCACGATTCCAGTGTAGATAGATCAATCGATGCCAACCCTGATCGGTTATTCCACTGATTTGCGGTCCGAGGACCGTGCTGTCGGTCACGGTCCCCAGGATGACATAGCGTTGGAAACCATAGAGAAACTGCAAGGCATCCTGCTGAGGATTGGACAAAGGGATATTATAGGTAGCCTGAATACTGCTTTGTATGGG
>JABEVH010000256.1 GCA_013043915.1 Pseudomonadales bacterium | reverse complement strand
TGGTGTGGGTGAGCAAGTCGCTGCAATTACTGAAAGGGCTATGAATGGTGAACTTGATTTTAGGCAGAGTTTCGCGCAGCGGGTGGCCTTGCTAGCGGGGCTGGATGCATCGGTATTGCAAAGTGTTGCCGATCAACTCCCGCTTACTGAAGGTGCTGAGCAATTGATTACTACCTTAAAAAAACTAGGGTTCAAGACAGCGATTCTTTCAGGTGGGTTTACTTATTTTGGTCAAAGTTTGCAGCAGCGTTTGGGTATTGATTATGTCTATGCCAATGAACTTGAGATTATCGATGGTCGGGTAACCGGACGAGTTATTGGTGAAGTAGTTGATGGCGCACGCAAGGCAAGTTTACTGCAAGAAATGGCGCAGCGTGAGGGGTTGGAGCTGGAGCAGGTTATAGCTGTGGGCGATGGGGCTAATGATTTGCCCATGTTATCCCTGGCGGGGTTGGGAATTGCATTTCGAGCCAAGCCGCTGGTAAGAGCTAATGCTCAGCAGGCTATCTCAACACTGGGGCTTGATGGTGTGCTTTATTTATTGGGTCTTAGTGATCGAGATCATCTTGATTTGCAGACAGGCGCGCTCAAGAGTTAATGATCTTCGTCAGGATTAGTTCCTATTTTTTCTTCGGGGCGGTGCAAGAAATAGCCTTGCAGATAACGTACACCGGCAGACCATAACTTGGTCAAGACAGCTGTGGATTCTACATAGGGCACAATAATTTTCTTATCTAGCCCATTGATCTCGGAAGTTAGCTGTTTGATGCTCGCCAGATTTTCTTCTGAACCTAAGTCCTGAGTGAATGAACCATCAAGTTTGATATAACTGGCTTCAACATGGCGCAATGTATTGAGGGGATCCAGCGAACACCCAAATCGAGAAATTGAAAGATCACAGCCAACTTCCTTGAGAGCCAGGGCCAGAGCTCCCGCCTGTTTCAGGTAGTTGGTAACATCCTGCTCCTGAAATTGAAGAACCAGGGTTCCTGGTTGTTTGCTAGTGGCTCGTGCTAATTTTCCCACCCAAGCAGCTAAGCCAGGTTCTAGCAAGGATTCACCAGACAAGTTGATAAGTAATCGGCTATTTGGTTCATGCTTGATATGATCTTTTAACTGCTTACAGGCATTGAGCAGCACCCAACGGTCAATTTTGGAAGCCAGCTTCTCATGCTGCGCTGTCGGCAGGAACTGGTCGGGTTCAAGAACCTCGCCATCGTTTAACGGAAGGCGTAGATAGACTTCATAAAAACCAATGCCTTCTGAGTTAACATCCACAAGAGACTGGTAGAGGAGCTTAAATTGATTTTTTTCCAAGGCTGCCTGCAAAAGTTCCAGCATGGCAGTGGATGATTGCATGGCATTTTGCGCGGGATCATAAATGCTCAAGGCATGCCCGCCGCGCTCACTGGCTCGCGCTTTTTCCGCTGCAGCCAGTGACAGTAAATCATCAGGATTACGCGCAGTTTCACCAAAGCAAACAGCGCCGGCAGAAAGCGTCAACTGGACATTACGTCCGTCAGGTAATTCGATGACCTGATTTTTAATATGGTCTAATATCTGTTGGGTTATTTTGTTTACCTGAACGGAATCAGCATTAACCATGAGCGCCGTAAATGTAGAGTCAGCAAATCTGAATACGGAATCTCGTCCCAGAATATCAGCCAGATGCCTAGCTACTTCCTGGGTAATAAAGTCAGAACCTGCAGGTCCAAATGTTGCGCTATGAACAGAGTAGCGGTCGATGCTCATGTAAAGCAACGCATAGATATGTTCACGTGATCTGGCCTGGCTGACCGCTTTTTCCAGGCTGCTTTCAAACAGGCTACGGTTGCCTAATCCAGTCAGTGAGTCCAGGGTTGAGGCTTCCCTCAGCTTCTCTGCTAACTCCGCACGTACTTCTTCGCCTTGGTCAATACGTATAATAATTTGTGTGCAAGGCTCTCCCTCATAGCTGGCAGATGATAACGTCATCATGGCATTGATGGTTTGACCATCATTGCGTAAACCATGAAAGCGCAGTTCTGAGGTAGGTGCTTCACCCTTGCTGCTGTAGGCTTTGAGGTAGTTTTTGAAATTAGCCAAATCCTTAGGATCGACCAAGTCGATAACCGGCATGCCGTCTAGGTTGTCAGCCTTGGTATAGCCAAAAAGTTCGATATACGCTTCATTCGCATAAATATGCATGCCGTCATGCAGGTAGGCAATGGCATCGCGCGAATTATCCAGCAGGAGACGGTTGCGGCTTTCAACTTCATGTAGGGCTGATTCCAGACGTCTTTGTGCTCGGCGCGCCTGCAGGTTGACCAACTCGCGTCGTATGATTAATGCAATCAGCTTAGGCTCATCTGCGGGCACAGCATCGGAAGCACCCATGTCCAGAGCTCTGCTTTGAATGCCAATATCATACTTGTTCATGATGACTATGACAGGTATGTCGCGCTCCAGCGTTTGAACATCACTTAATAGCTCCTCGTAGCTAGATTCTCCCAAGTGTTCAGCGGCCATCAGAATATCAAAATTACCTTGATTAAGGTGCTGGTGCATGTCTTCAAGGTCTTCCACTCGAGTAGGGCGCGTGGCAATGCCTGAGTTTTTCAGGCTACTGACTATACGCTCCGCCCTTTCAGCGGAATCGCTGGCAATGAGCAATCTTAGAGTTTCAGAGCGAGTTAGCAGCATAGGGTCATAGGACAAATTTAATGGATGCGCAGTACTTCATTATGCAACGAAACCTCAAGGCTGTACACATCAAGTCCCCTATAGACTTGACCATATGGAATCAAAATCTTCATCTGGTGGAGAGGATGACGAGGTGGATGTGGGTTGTGTCATATTTTTGCCAGGTATATCCATTTCAAACTGACAGAAACTAGGGGTACTCATAATCATACGTCCTAGATCAATTTTATGCTCTTCCCCGCTTGTATTGAGCAGTACCTTGGAGCCGGTCTTGAAAATGAGATTAGGCACCAGTATAGAAGCCGGGCGTCCAATTTTTGATAGCTCAGGAAGCATCAGTGCTCGTAAATACTCACTGGAGTCACCTGATTTACGTAGTAACTTGATGCCACAGGGTTGGGCTCGTGGCGAGAATATTTCAATGCCAAGCTCAGCTCCGGCACCAGGTATCTGCCGTAGCCAGCGAACGACACCGATACAGAGTTGACCATCCTGTTGCTCATCAATGCCGAGTATCTCACCATTACGCACGGTACTAGGCATCTCTCCTTTCCACATCAGTCCATAACCACCAGGACTGGTATTGATAACCTGACAGCGAAACTTATCTTGTCGGCGTGCTTGGGCTTGCTCACTCGCACTGGTAAATTCAATGTGTGTTAAGAGTACATCCTGCCCATGCCCATCATGGTAGGTACCTCCCCAAGGGTCAGAGGAGGTGTTGACATTGTTGAGCTTTTCGAGAAACTGATTGCCTTCACCGTTACGTTGCAAGGTTGCTTCAAAATCTTTTCCACCAGCTACAAAATAATGAGTAGGTGTCATGCCGACAGCTATATCGACGTGACCCTGCCCGCGCATGCGCTTAAATCCACGCTCACTTAGATCGCCCCAGGCATGGATGAGATGTCTGAGTAGATCCTGGCTGAGTGCCTGTTCTCCCTGCCGGGCTGTTTGCTGCCCGGCGTGAGCCAGCAACAAGTCTTGTAAATGGCCGACCAGATTATCCATGTTCAAGGTTTGTAGGTTTTGTAACTTTTCATCTTCGGGTAACTGATTGAAGTAGGCCGGTGAATTGTCGGCATCAGGGTTAAATACGTAAAGTTTGTCATCCTGTCCGGCTTTGCGCAGCTGAACTCGTGAAGTCCAGAGTTCACAGGTTTCATAAGTCAGAGCAATTTCAACCTGTCGTAGCTGGTAAGGTCTGCAAGTGGCCAGCAGCAAAGCGCGTATATAGGCTGATTCGATGGTGGTGTCTGCGGCCAGTTTGTGTGAGGAGTCAGTGACCATGCGCCCAACCACATGATATTGGCTAGCCAACTGGTACATCGCGTGTATTTCCAGCCAAAGAAATTGAGGAGGGCTGAGATACAGTTGGCAACAACGGAGTAAGGTAGAGCTTAGATCTGATAATGCACGATGACATGCCAGTGTAAAATGACGTTCAGTGTCCTGTTCCATCTTCTGGCCCATCATCTGAACACACACCAATTTGTACCCCGTCGCTAAATGATTTTGCAGAGCTTGAGCTAGGGTGGCTACTTTGGCAGGTTTTTCTGGGAGGATAACGGGCTGCCCAATGTAATGTTTGGAGAGGGCTTCACAGAGAAAATAGACAGTAGGTCGCAAAGATTCAAGCATGCCCAAACGCATGCGAGCATCAACCTGCAGACGATTTATTTCCTGCAAGGTCAGGTACACCTGACGAGCGCTCTCTCCCACATTGACCTTAGGTAGGCTAGATGTCCACTCCTGGATTTTAACAGGGTGTGCAACCACCAAACTCAGATGCGTAAGGTCCTGTCGGGGTAGCCTAGATTTGAGGCTATCAACTACCTGGCTCATCCAACCATCCTGAAAGGGTTTATATAGTAATTTTTAAACTATACACTCAGGATAGCTGTTCATGCAAAATTGGCACGAAAAGTCGTACATTTAACTGATCTGGTTGCCCAGGCAAAATTCAACAAACCGGTTTAAGTGGCCGCCACGATATTTTTGTCGGTGAATAAGTATCAAAAATTTTCGTCGTAAATTTAAATAGGGTGTAGAGAGAGGGACTAAGCGCCCTTGTGTGATGGCATCATGCAAGCTGATGCGCGAAAGACAGCCCACACCAAAGCCGCTTTCGACCACATGTTTAATGGCTTCAGTCTGGCTGAGTTCCATGGCCATTTTGATCTGAGCGAGTTTTCCAAAAACGGCATGGTCAAAGGTTTCACGTGTTCCTGATCCAGGTTCACGCAATATCCAGTCGCAATGAGCTAGATCATCGAGGGTTACTTCCCTGGTACAGGCTAGAGGGTGATCCTTGCCGACAAATATAACAAGCTCGTCCTCTTGCCAGGGTAGAACATCGATTTCTGGTGCATGGCAATAACCCTCAATAAATCCGATGTCGATATGAAACTTTTCCAGATTCTCAATAACATGGCGCGTATTACCCATGTCTAGGCTAAGACGCGAGCTAGGATGATTGCGCAGATAAGTGCCCATCAGGGAAGGGATCAGATAACCGCCTATGGTTAGGCTGGAACCTATGCGTAGCTGACCCATTTCAGAAGAGTCATTGGCAGCCTGTTTTTCCAGATCTTCCGTGCGGGATAAAATATCGATAGCTTTAGGTAGCAACAGATTTCCGGTATCGTTAAGCTGGAGCCTGCGTCCGACACGATCAAACAACTGGCGCCCTAGTTGCCGCTCCAGGTCAGCTAGAGACATGCTGCTCGCTGACTGCGTTAAACTTAGTCGGTCAGCTGCCTTTAATACCGTTCCTTCCTGAGCAATGGCAACAAATACTTCCAGTTGTTTCAGGGTAATGCGCATGATGATGGGATATCCTTCTCGGTAGCTTGAAGATGAACGAATGGAGCGCCAAGCATGCATGGTGTTGATGTGCTAGGGTATACAGCCGCTACGTGTACAACCGTAGCTTTTATTCCCCAGGCTTGGCGAGTTTTTCGGACAGGAAAAACTCATGACCTATCCTTGGCCATGTTTGCGATATTTACCGTGGGCATTAGTCTTTGGCTGGTATATGGGCTGGCCTTGCAGCGAGGGCCCATCGTATTCTCCAATGCTCTGACCATGATACTCGCTGGCTATATTTTGTTCATGAAGTTGAGGGAGTAGTCGCGTGAGTCCAAGCCCCTAAGGGCATGCCCATTTGTACTGGAGTTCCTGCACTCAGCTCATTATTCCAGGTGGACTGGTTGGCTCCCGTCAATAAAATCACGGTAGATCCCAACAAAAAGCGGCCCATTTCGTCGCCACGCTCCAGTAGAGGCGGCGCTAGATGTTGACCATAATGGGTAATTCTTATCTTACGTTGCAGGGGAGCTACCAAGCCTGCCCAAGGGGTGGCAATGCTGGCGACTATCATGGCACCTACAAGAATCATGGCTACAGGGCCATGGGAAGTATTGAAAAGACAGATGACTCGTTCATTGCGAGCAAATAAGCGGGGAACATGTTGAGCGGTAGCTGCGTTCACCGAGAAGAGGTCGCCAGGAACATGGATCATACGTTCTAGCTGGCCTCGGCAGGGCATATGAACACGATGATAGTCACGAGGCGAGAGGTAGATAGTGGCAAAATTGCCACCAGCGAATTGTTTGGCAGCATTTTCATCACCACCGAGCAACTCTAGGAGGTCAAAGTATTGTCCCTTAGCCTGAAAAATACGTCCGGCCTCCACCTGACCTAATTGGGAGATGCAGCCATCAGCAGGACAGCCCATGATGGTTTTATCTAGCGGCCAACTACGGGCATCCTCGCGCAGGGCTCGGGTAAAGAAATCATTGAATGTGGCAAAATCTTCGATGTTCTGGTGTTTAGCCTCTGAAAGATCAACACCGTAACGCTGAATGAACCTTCGGGCCAGAAAGTTCTTGATTAACGGTTGGCTGCTGGCGGCCAAGGCCCCAACCCAGCGTGAGATAAGATGTTGAGGCAACAGATATTGCAGTAATACAAATAATTGGTTCCGGGTATCATTTTGCATGGTTCAATCTGAACTCGTTGTGATCGGAGTATGGCGTAAATTGCCCCATTCACCCCACGAGCCGGCATAAGCGCGTAGACGGGGAAAATCCAGGAGTCTACCCACCAACCAGGTCAATCCTGATCGATGATGAGTCTGGCAATGGGTGATGATCTCTTTGTCAGGAACGATGCCTAAGGTCGCCAGTTCGGCGCGTAGTTCCTCTAAGGGGCGTAGGCGTAAATGGCGTGATGTATCCATGGCGCGCGTCCATTCGTAGTTGATGGCGCCAGGTATATGCCCTCCTCGCTGGGCGAATTGTCGAGTACCGTCAAACTCTTCCGGGCTACGGGCATCCCAGATGACCATGTCTTCATGGTCAAGTCGATGCAGAACGTAATCCAGTTCTGCTAGGTGCTGGGTATGAAGAGTCATGCTGTATTGACTGGGTTGAGGTAAATGCAGGGTGGTTTCAACGGGCAAGTTGGCAGCCAGCCAAGCCACCAGCCCACCGTTCAGATAGGAGTAGTTTTTATGGCCGACCAGTTCCAGGGTCCAGAGAAAACGGCCGGCCCAGCCTCCTCCCTCATCATCATAGGCGATGACATGCGTGTCATCTTGGAGTCCCAGAAAAGACAGTATCGACTCTAGGGTGGACGGGTCAGGCAATAGACCATGAGCTGGAGGCAATCCACGAAGTAGATGAGATGCGGGTAAATGCACAGCGCCGGCAATATGGGCCTCAGCATGCAACTGCGCCTTGCTCAGGTCGACGATGAGAAGGTTGGGGGTGTTAAGATGTTCGACCAAGTATTCAGGCTCAATGAGCCGGGCAAAGGCTGGCATATGTCCGTCCTCAAAGGCAACGGGCTACACTTTATCATGACGATTCCCTGCGGTGGGAGTCCGCGTTATCTTTCGAAGTTTATCAACCGCTTTTTGCATGGCAGGAAGACTGAGACGGCAAGCCTGTAGTTGACGAGCAGAGAGCGAATTTCCTTGGCAGTCAGCTACTAACAGAGCCAAGGGGCGTTCGCCTGCCATGATGCTACCCAATAGGGCAGGGAGGCGTAGATGCAGAGCCAGAGACTCAGGTAGATGCGGTTGGTACTTGGTCTGATTGGCGGAATCAATCATGAGAAAACTCGGCTGTTTGATCAGCGCTGCGAGCAAGGGGTTATTGCCCACTAGCCACTGTAGTTTAGCCAAGCCGGATTCGGCATCAATGCCTGCACGAAGCAAGGTACGTATCACGCTACGGTCGCTATTGAACACCAGCAAGATAATGCGATTTATCCCAACGCGTTCATGCCAGGAGTCTACCAGCAGACGTAATTGATGGTTGAGGTCAGGGCATTGCCCTAGTTCCTGTATAAACTGCGGTAAAAAGTGTTCATCCGGAAGCATTTGTGGTGGTGGGTTGAAAGCAGCAGCCGTGGGTACTGGCTGAATTTTTGGTGCTGCAGTGGGTATAGAAAGCCACATAGGCAGTGTTAGTCGCCGTTGCTGTCGATTAGCCTGATCCCAGATCAGGCTGGCTGCAGCTTGTCCGGTAAAATCTGAATGATGGGCGACAAATAAAGCGTTTTCTACCAGATCATGCCATGCGCGTTGTGGTTCAGTGCGAAATAATCCACTGATAAAGCGCAGATGTACCATGGCACCTGAGCCGCGTCGGCGCAGGGTTGCCGCTGCTTGATTGGCGAAGAGGACCCAAGTTGCTGGTCGACTATTGAAGCGTCGGATCAAGTCCATGTCAGCATGGGTGAGCCCATGAAGCTCGCGGATGGTTGGTTGTTGTTGACTGTCAAGACTGTTGAGCAGCAACTCCATCGGAGTTTGCCATTGTGACCAGCGCAGACTCAACTGCAATAAGGTGGTGCCAAAGATTTCTTTTTCAGCATTAACAATATTGCGTGGCTTTATCATCAGTGCATGTGCCAGTGCATCAAGTTTGTCCGCTTCATGAATCGCCAGATGCCAGGACAGCTGATTGTATAGTAAGGTAGCCAGCCAGACTTCCTCCGCATGGCGTTGGCCTTGCTGCAGAGCCCAGCGCCGGGATTGTTCAGCCGCAACTAGACTTTGTCCTAGTAGTGCCCGATAACGCACTTCATGGCGGTTCATTTCGCCTAATACGGGTAAGTCGCGTAGTAGTTGGGACACGCCATTTAAGCCCAGCATGTTGATTGCCTGGTCAAGGCTGCGTACGGGCCTTATTTTTTCAGCTTGGCGTTGGCGAGCGCATGCGGCGCGATAAATAAGCTGTACGGCGGCAGGATCTACAGCGAGTGACCGAGTCAGTTCGGCTACGGACATGTCAGGTTTAGCCAGCACTTTTAAGTGGCGGCGTTGATCGGCTGCAAGCAGAGGTAATGGCTGGCTGGCCAGCACACCGAGATCGTAATTGGCCACGCATAGATCCTATTGCCATTCGAGTTAAGCCAAGTGTAGAACACACTTGGTGTCAAGGGGCATAGCTATTAGGGCATTTCAGCCATATGCTATATCCATGGAACAAGGGAGTGGGTTATGCGAATTTTATACCCTGAGTTACACCCGTTTGAGCAGAAAATGTTGGAGGTTGATCCCCTGCATCGGTTGTATGTTGAGCAGTCCGGCCAGATAGAGGGCATCCCCATTCTGTTTGTGCATGGTGGACCCGGTGGAGGTACCCAGCCTGTTCATCGTCGTTTTTTTGATCCGGAACGTTACCGCATTATATTGTTTGATCAGCGTGGCTGCGGTCGCAGCACGCCCTATGCGTCTTTAGAGAGGAATACAACACAGGATTTGGTAGAAGATATGGAAGTCCTGCGACGTGACCTGGGGGTAGAACGGTGGGTGCTTTTTGGCGGTTCCTGGGGATCAACTTTATCGCTGGCCTATGCTCAGGCTCATCCTGAGCATGTGATGGCCATGATACTTCGCGGTATTTTTCTTTGCCGTCCTCAAGACATAAAATGGTTTTATCAGGAGGGAGCCAGTCGTGTTTTTCCTGATGCTTTTGATGATTTTATCAAACCTATCCCTGAGCCTGAGCGTCATAATCTGTTGGCTGCGTATCATAGCCGCTTGACAGGACGTGATGAATTGCAGCAAATGGCATGTGCCAAAGCATGGTCCATTTGGGAGGGGGTTTGTTCTTCTCTGCACCCTAGCCCTAGTCTGGTTGAACAATTTGCCGATCCTAGGAAGGCGTTAGCTATGGCGCGTATTGAAGCTCATTATTTTATGAATGGAAGTTTCCTGAATCTTCCCCTGCTGGCAGGAGTCCATCGCCTGAAGGGGATTCCAGGGACCCTCATTCATGGTCGTTACGATATGGTCTGTCCTCTGGATAATGCATTGAGCCTACACCAGGCCTGGCCGGGTTCGCAGTTGCAAATTGTTCGTGATGCAGGTCACGCAGCCAGTGAGCCAGGTATAACCGATGCCCTAATTCGGGCCACGGATCACTTAGTTCGCCATGATGCAGAATGATTAGTTAACATTTCAATCAATATGTATCATAATGTTTCATTAAGCTGTTACCGAGGAGCATCAAGGTGTTATCGGAAGCTGTTCCCTTATCATTGATTCGTTACCAGGGTCCTATGCTGCGGGCTTGGGGGCGAGCGTTGGCTCGCTCATGGCTGCCTTTTTCTCGACCTGAAACCAATCCGGAAATTTTTCGTGACCTGGTTGCTATCGTGGCTCCTCCTGCTCCTGAACTGGTTAGCGCCTACGCGCGTTGGTCGGGAGGACATTATGAAGGCACATTACCACCGCATATGTTTGCACAGTGGGGGTTGCATTTAGCCCTTCAGGTCATTGAGCAATCCAAATATGACCTGGTTGATATTATCAACCAGGGAGTACACATGCGTTGCTATGGCGAGATATCCAGTTGTATGCCCCTCGTGGTTAGAGCCAGTCTGGTGTCTGTGCAAGAGCATGACGGGCGCGCTGATATGGCTGTCCGCATAGTAACCGGTAATAAGGATTGTCATCGCCTGGTGGAAGCCACCATGTTTACCACCTTCCTAAGTCCATCAGCACGTCGATCTGTTTTGCGAAGTCCTCGCCAACAAGCAGCGAGTTGGTCGGCCGTCAATCAATGGCAGGCAGAACCTCATGATGGCTTTCAGTTTGCTTTGCTGACGGGGGATTTTAATCCTATACACTGGGTGGATAGGATAGGGCGCAAGTCACCGTTTGGTAGAACGGTACTCCAAGGTTTGGGTATGTTTGCTCGAACCTATGAAGGGTTGCATTCCGAACAAACAGTGAATGAGCTGGATTTACGTTTTTTGCGGCCGGTACCTTTGCCTTCAGGAGCCTTGTCCGTTGAAACGGGGATGAGCTCAGTGGGTGAAAAACTGGTACGGGTTTGTGATGGTGCGGGACGCGTGAGAGCGGCGGGCCACTATACCTGAACAAAAAAGTCAGTTATTTGTTGACGCAACTTCTCCTTAACACCGATCATGAAGTCTCCCGCCACTAAGCGCGTAAACGCATTGTAGTGGGGTTTCAGGGGGCAACGACTAGAGAGCGGCAGCGTTACGGTTTCACTCGGCGTAGATTGTGATTCCGCAACCGGTTCGTAGCCTTCCGTCCCTGCCTTGAACCTTGTGATTCCACACTGTTTCTTTTCTTTCTGAACGCTCTTTCTAGCCGAAAGATGGCGCGGCTCACATGTGTTCAATGTTGTGGGTAGGCTCAACCTATGCTGTGCAATTGTATGCAAATCGTTGTGCCGGCTTCGGTATGGCAGGCTAGATTCTCTAGCTTAGGCACGCCTGATCACCAGCGCTGACTGGCTGGCGATCAGGTATGGGAGGCGGGGGGGGGGGTT
>JABEVH010000255.1 GCA_013043915.1 Pseudomonadales bacterium | reverse complement strand
GGGCGTGGTCGGTGTCATCGTACCGTGGAATTATCCGATTTTTTTGGCGATAGGTCCTCTGACGGCGGCCCTGGCCGCCGGCAACCGCGTCATGATCAAGATGTCGGGATTCACTCCGCGTCTGGGTGACACCATGAAAGCCATGCTTTCAGAAGTGTTTTCAGATGACCTGGTCGCTGTATTTACCGGACGTGGTGAAATTTCCGAAGCATTTTCTCACCTGCCTTTTGATCAGCTCACATTTACCGGCTCGACACAGGTGGGCAAGACGGTGATGGCAGCAGCAGCTGCTAATTTGACCCCAGTCCTGTTGGAGCTAGGTGGTAAATCACCTGCAATTATTCACGAGTCTTTTCCCATGGCCGATGCGGCTGAGCGTATTGCTTTTGGAAAATGCTGGAATGCGGGTCAAACCTGCGTAGCACCTGACTATGTACTCTGTCCACGCGGTCGTTCGCAGGAATTTATCAATGCCTTTACGGCACAGATAGGCAAGATGTATCCAACGATGCTCGATAATCCTGATTACACCAGTGTCATCAATGATAAGCAGTATCGTCGTCTGCAGAATTATCTGCAGGATGCCCAACAGCGTGGTGCTCGCATCATTGAGATCAATCCTTCGCATGAAAGTTTTGAGAGTACACGCAAGATGCCAGTGACTCTGGTTCTGGATATCACGCCGGATATGCAGATCATGCAAAACGAAATTTTTGGACCCGTATTGCCGGTCATTGAGGTGAATTCTCTGGATGAAGCCCTGCGCTTTGTCAATGACAGGCCCCGCCCCCTGGCGCTTTACTATTTTGACTACAATGAGGCGCGTGGCGAATACGTGTCATCGCACACGCATTCCGGGGGCTTGGGTATCAATGAAGTGGTGAGCCACGTCGGTGTCGAAGATTTGCCCTTTGGTGGAGTTGGGCCTTCAGGTATGGGTCGCTACCATGGCCAGGAGGGTTTTCTGACCTACTCCAATGCCAAGGGTGTTCTGGAAAAGCCGAAATTCTATGCCCTGCGTTATTTCTTGCCACCGTTTAATAAAGGCCTGCACAAGTTTATGAAAGCGTACTTATTGCGTTGATGGAGCGGGTATCTATGGATGCACAACGACGCCACTTTATCAAATTGGGGCTAGGGGCGATGCTGGGCTGGGGGCTGGTGGCTACGGGAGGTCTACTGACGGGTTGCAGCTCGGCGCCTGCTCCAGGCTGGCGCTGGCTGCGCACTCAGGATGTGGCTTTGCTTTCGGCTTTATTTCCTGTGGTCTTGCAGGACAACTGGACTCATCAGATACCCGTAGTGACCTTGGTGCGTGATGTGGAATCATTTTTCTTAACTACCTCGGAGCCGGGTCTGGCACAGATCAGAAAGGTGCTGGATTTAATGACCTTGGCACCTAGCCGGTGGTTCCTGTCGCGAGCACCGGACTGGGCTACGATCAGTCAGCCTGAAGCAACCACATCATGGCAATTTTTGCTGGCAGGGCGTTCATCGACGACTATGGCCATTGCTGGTTTTTTTACCCAGGTGCTGACGATGGCCTGGTTCAAGCGGCCGGAAAGCTGGTTAAGTATTGGCTATGAACCACCGCAACATATCGTTTCACCTGTCTAGGATGTGAGCCATCATGATTGTTCAAGGCATCAAGGATCTCTTTGCCCAAGGTATACGTGATGGCTGGAGTGTCACACATGCAGGCCAGCTGGGCACCAGCCAGCAGGTGGCCTGTGATGTCGTCATTGTAGGAACAGGAGCCGGCGGCGGTGTGACTGCAGAGATTCTTGCAACGGCTGGATTATCTGTGGTGCTGATCGAAGAAGGCCCGTTGCGTACCAGCAATCAGTTTAATATGGATGAAAAGCAGGCCTACCAGGACCTGTACCAAGAAGGTGCTGCCAGAACCAGTGCGGATGGGGCCATTACCATTTTACAGGGACGCTCGGTGGGGGGGAGCACCACGATTAACTGGACTTCCAGCTTCCGCACGCCGGCACCCACCTTACAGGCCTGGTCAGATGGATTTGCGCTGCACGGCTGCAGTGCAGCAGAAATGGCGCCTTGGTTTAAGAGCATGGAAGATCGCCTTAACATACACCCCTGGGAGCAGACTCCCAATGCGAATAACCAGTTATTGGGGGAAGGTTGTAAGCAATTAGGTTACAGCTATGGCACGATATCCCGCAACGTTCGAGGCTGCTGGAATCTTGGTTATTGTGGTATGGGCTGCCCTACCAATGCTAAACAATCCATGCTGGTGACTACGCTACCTGAAGCACTTAAACGCAATGCCCATTTGTATTTCCGTGCCAGAGCTGAGCAGTTGCTGATGTCAGGGGATCGCGTCTTGGGTGTGGTATGCCATGGCATGAAGGAAGATGGTATTCACGCCACGGGCACGGTGTTAACCGTGCATGCACGTCATACGGTTCTGGCAGGTGGAGGCATCAACACGCCGGGGCTATTGCTGCGTTCACAGGTACCTAATCCACATCAAAGGATAGGGCAGCGCACTTTTCTGCATCTGGTCAATTCCAGTCGTGGAATCTATGCTCAGGAAGTACAGGCTGCGCATGGCGCACCCCAGTCTATCTATTCGGATCATTTTGTCTGGAAAGATGGAGTCCATGGCCCCATGGGTTATAAGCTGGAGGTCATGCCCCTGCATCCGGCCCTGACGGCAGCTCTGGTGGGAGAGTCAGGCCCTGAGCTTGCTATGGAAATGCATCAATTTCGCCATATGAGCATGATGCTGGGGTTGATGCGAGATGGGTTCCATGAAGGGAGTCCGGGCGGAACGATCTCTCTGAGGGATGATCGCACCCCCGTGGTCAACTATCCATTAACAGATTATATCCGCGATGGTCTGCGTCGATCTTTGCTAAGCATGGCAGAAATCCAGTTTGCTGCAGGTGCAAAGTCTGTGCGCCCTTTGCACAGGGATGCGTTATCCTATACGTCACTGGCTCAAGCCCAAGCTGCTATCAAAGACTTGGCCATGGAGAAGTTTCATCTACGCCTTGGATCAGCCCACGTCATGGGAGGGTGTGCTATGGGAGAAGATGAGAAGCAATGTGTTACGGATAGCCTTGGACGTCTAAGACATGTACAGCACTGCTCGATCCATGATGGGTCGCTGTTTCCAACTAGCATAGGAGCCAATCCTCAGCTCTCAATTTATGCGCAGGCAGCTCGGTTATCGACAAACTTGGTGGCTGAACTTACAAAACTTAAGGCAGCGACAACCTGATCACGTTGTCGCTGTGCAGTATTTTGGTTACCATGCCCCCTGACAGGAGAACGGTATGGGTAAAAAACTGATCTATCCCGGCACCTTTGATCCGGTGACCAATGGGCACAAGGATTTAGTTGAACGTGCCGCACGCATGTTCAGCGAAGTGGTGGTGGCCGTAGCCAGTTCGCCTCGCAAAAAACCCTTATTTTCACTGCAAGAGCGAGTTATGCTGGCCGAGGGAGTTTTTGCTCATTTACCGAATGTCAGTGTTCTCGGCTTCAACAAGCTGCTGGCCTTCTTTCTCAAGGAGCAGGGCGCCCATGTCGTTTTGCGTGGTCTGCGCGCAGTATCGGATTTTGAGTATGAGTTTCAGTTAGCTAATATGAATCGGCAGCTGGCGCCAGAGATAGAAACGGTATTTTTGACACCATCTGAACATCTTTCGTATATATCATCAAGTTTAGTGCGCGAGATTGCTATTCTTGGAGGGGATGTCAGTCAGTTTGTTGATGCTGAGGTGGTCTTGGCTTTTGCCCGCAAAATCAGTAGTGGCGATGTCCCTGAAAATTACTGAGCAGTGTATCAACTGTGATGTTTGCGAGCCTGTTTGCCCCAATCAAGCCATTTATCTTGGCGAGAGCATCTATGAAATTGATCCGCTGCGTTGTACGGAATGTGTAGGTCATTTTGACCAGCCGCAGTGCCAGCTAGTCTGCCCGGTCGATTGTATTCCCAAAGACCCTGACTGCGAAGAAACGGAGCTAGCCCTGCGACTCAAACTATCATGGTTGCAGGGGTTGCCAGAGGCTCAGTAGTTGGCAGCGGTATCAGTTTGTATTCCATGGGCACTTTCCTTAGCCTCACGCTGTTTTTTCCAGCGATCCTGCGTTTCAGTACACCCCAAGCAACGGGTAAAAGCTTCATGAGCAGGGCCTAGAACCAGCATAGTAGCCGATTCCTTAACATTGCCCCCAGCTGCACTGAATGGCAGAGTAGCAACAAACGCAGCAGTACCCACCACGGTCATGGCTGTTAGTACGGGACGTGCAAGAAGGATATCCCCCACCATGGCTAACATAGACGGAGTATTTTCCAGCTCATCCGTGTCATCAGTAAAATCTACAGCTATAGCCATATGACATGATGCAACCAGACTCATGCCCAGGCTGAGTGCTAGGGCGGTTTTTTTCAGGCTGACCAGGGACATGTTCTGCCTCACTTGGTAATTATACGGATTCAGCATAGACTCAACTTGATAATAAAGCTGAGAAACATGCCGCAACTTACTAAAATTAAAACAATTATCGCAATGTAATCGTAATTTGTACAGAGTGCAAGTTTTTAGCGCTGACAGTGCTGGCAGTACACCGTTGATCGTCCTAGTTGCCTGAGCATAAGCAGTGGCTTTTTACAGGTACAACAAGCCTGCCCTGCCCGCCCGTACACATTGAGCTGTAATTGAAAGTATCCCGGCTCGCCGTGACCATTCACAAAATCACGCAACGTACTGCCACCTGCTGCCAAAGCCGCATGCAACTGAGCCCGCAGCGCATCGACTAAAAGTTCGCATTCACGACGACTTAGGCTTCCTGCCCGTCGTAGAGGGCTAACCCCTGCTGCAAAAAGCGCCTCCTGAGCATAAATATTACCAATACCTACGACATGACGAGCATCCATGATCATCGTCTTGATGGACGTGATGCGTTCACGGCTTACCTTATAAAGGTAGTCGCTATGAAAGTCTTTGTCCAAGGGTTCGGGGCCGAGATCTTTTAGCAGCCTATGCTCATGCGGTGTGCCCCTGATATGTATGACGCAGCCAAATCGGCGAGGGTCATGAAAACGAAGGCTGGTGTTGGAAAACTGCCATTGAATATGGTCGTGCTTGCGCCAGTTATCTTCCTTAGTCACTAAGCGGAGGCTGCCTGACATGCCTAGATGAATGAGCAGATGGGTTTGGTCAGAGAGTGCTACCAGTAAATATTTGCCACGCCTGCCTACATGGCTGATATGCAAGCCTATACAACTATTCAGGCTCACGATATCGATGGGCCAGCGCAAACGGGTTTCACGAACCTCGACATCTAGCAGTGTCTGGCCGATCAGATAGGGTTCAATCCCTCGTCGGGTAGTTTCGACTTCGGGTAATTCAGGCATTGCTGACGAACCAAAACACCGTGTGGCCATGGGCCACACGGTGCAGAGGATAAATCAAGCCAGCCAAGAACAGCTACTTAATTTTTGCTTCCTTAAAGAGCACATGCTGGCGAATTTTGGGATCAAATTTTTTGATCTCGAATTTCTCAGGCATAGTGCGTTTGTTTTTGGTGGTGGTATAAAAATACCCGGTACCAGCCGTTGATACTAAACGAATTTTTTCGCGAGCGCCTTTAGCCATGATGGCCTCCTCAGATCTTCTGACCGCGGGCGCGCAGGTCGGCTACCACCGCCTCAATGCCCAGCTTGTCAATGATACGCATGCCCTTGGGGGTCAGGCGCAGACGGACGAACCGTTTTTCACTTTCCATCCAAAAGCGATGGTAATGCAAGTTAGGCTCGAACCGACGATTGGTCTTGATGTTCGAGTGCGAAACGTTATGACCGGTGATGGGACGCTTGCCGGTCACTTGGCAAACCTTGGACATGATCTGTC
>JABEVH010000254.1 GCA_013043915.1 Pseudomonadales bacterium | reverse complement strand
CGACGCAGCAAACCAGAGGAAGCCTTGTCCGATTTAGCTCCGTGGGCCTGACTTTGGATCAGATCTTCAAAAAGCCGTAAGTACTCCTGCAGCAAATACTGAAAATCACCGTCCCCGGAATCGACTTGTTGCAGATAGGCAGTCAGCATCTTGCGTTGCTGGCGATCCGGCCGCAATGGATCGAGCAGACCTACCAGACGCTTGAACAGATCACGAACTTTATCCCGGCCTTGCGTTCGACGCTCATCCAGGCGGCGCACTGTTTGCTCAATGGTATCAACCAATGGCGCTAGCTCATGGGTTTGCCAGACACCTCGTAATCGTTCACGCAAGGATTTTAGCTGCTGCTCCAAAGCCGGATCGATATTGTCCACAGCCAGACTGACGCAAACCAAACCACGGCGCATCACAGCCTGTCGTTCTTCTTCCTGGTCTTTGAGATCAAGGTACTTGTCTCGCCAAGGGTTAGGCTCAGACACATCACTCATGGGGAACATCCTAGGTCGAGCACGGTACTGCGCAAGTATAGAAAAGCTATCTAACTTCGCTAGTCTCCGTTATGGAGTTGCACATCCATAAGCACAGGCCGATGATCAGATAAACGTATATCTGGCACACTGACATGTACAATTTTTAACCCTGATGAGACCAGGATATGGTCCAAACGGCGTACAGGACGCCAACTCGGGTAAGTATCAAGGTTACCGTAAGTCCATTGCCAGTGCATATCTCCCAGCGGGGAAGCCAGCAGCTCACCATGGCTGCAGTTTAAGTCCCCCATCAGGATAATATGCTGCTCATGCTCGATAAGTGCGCGTATATAGGTTAATTGTCGCTTCCGAGCTGCCCCCGTCAATGCCAAATGAACATTGAGCACCGTAAGTTCACGCCCCTGCTGCCCAAAGCGCGCTAATATGACACCCCGCCCACGTAAGCCCGGCAACTGATGCTCTTCAACACTGGCAGGCTGTACTCTGGCCAGCAAACCATTGGCATATTGCCCCAACCGGCCAAGATCCCGATTTATTTGCTGGAATGTAAAATGAAAGCCTGTTTGTTCTGCAAGATGCTGCAATTGATTAATAAAACCTGAGCGTAGGCTACCTGCATCAACTTCCTGCAGAGCAACGATATCGCAGTGCTGAAATAAATGACCTATGGGTCGAAGGGCCTCGTAGGCCGAAGATGGCGGCAACACATGACGCCACGAACGAGTTAAGTAGTGGTGATAATGCGTTACCGCCATACCTGCCTGCATATTGAAACTCATAACGCGCAAGGGCTTGTCTGGCAAGGCTCCCGCCTGCAGAACCTGCCCACCACGCAAAGCTCCCGGCACCCGAGGGTCCAGACGATCCTGCAACCGCTCCCACCATGCTTCCCAGGGGACCTGCATCAAGCGTTCCTCCTGCGCGTCAGGACACCTGACTATTTTTTGCTGGCGTGCTCTTGCGCCACCAGATAATCCACAACCTTCATCATACGGTCAGGTTCACCCGCATGGTAATCTACCAAATATTTGCCATCAATCACCAAGGAAGGCACCCCTTCAATAGCATAGTTCCGAGCTATCTCAGCTGCGAAATTGACCTTGCCCAAAACCACCATGGAGTTCATAAGATCGGCAAAATTTGCTCCGCCTCCGTTAGCTTGATAGAAACGAGCGATAGCCGGAATATCACTGACCAGTTCAGTATGGTTCTGCTGATGAATGCTGTTGAACATGAGATTATGCGTCTTATCAGCCACGCCACGAATCTGAGCCGCATAAAAAGCTCGCGCATCAATCTGCCATAACGGAGTTAATGCAGCTGGAACCAGAATCAATTTCACATAAGGAGGCTGGTGTTTGGCCCAGGCATCAAGAACAGGTAACAGATGGAAACAGTGCGGACACCCGTACCAGAAAAACTCCTGTACTTGTACCTCATGACCCGATGGCATGAGGCTAGGCTTGGTGATCAAGGTATAATCCTTTCCTTCTTCAAATGCAGGTGCCGCCTGAGCACCCAACCCCATAACCAATAACAGCAAACCCAAGCCTATACGACGCATAAACAACCTCCTGCTCTTAATCCATAAAGGCAAGAGCATATAGCCTGATGCTCCCGAAAAAAAGGGACTTTTACAAAACATACTGATTACGGCAACAAGGCATGCACAGCTTCCATCTGAGCAGGAATACGCAAGAGCACTTGGCTATAGGCCTTACGCGATGCCTTATTATCACCAAGCGCAGCCTCTGCGCGCGCTAAATACAGCCAGGGATCAGCTTCCGCCGGAAACCCATGCGTCATAATCAGTGCCTGCGATCGCAAGCTCGTCCAGTTTTTTAGCATCTGCTCGCAGAGCAACACCCTGATGCCCGCGTCATAATTGCCAGGAGCAACCTGCTGAACTTGCTGGGCATATGCCAGGGATTCATGCCAGCGTCCCTCCGCCATCAGCGGCAACGTCATCCCCAAGCGTGCATCAAGAGACTGTGGATTAACTGTCAGCGAACTACGGTAGTCCTGCTCAGATGCCTGAAAGTGGCCTAAGCGATAATTAAGCCATCCTGCACGAAGCAGGGCAAACTCATCGGCATGGTTGTGCGCTAACTGATCCGCCAACGCATTGATGGCCCCATCAAGTTGCCCTTTAGCTTCCAGAGCGTAGGAAGTAGCGTAGGCCTGCACCGAGTTCTGCAGTTCTGCAGCCAGAGTAAGCTTAGTCAAGCACCCCATTCCCATTAACCCCAAGCCTATATATTTCATTTTTGACGTCTTCATATCATCACCATGTATAGTTAAGTTGACTGTGGATAAACCTGATTCCATAGTTATGCCCATTCGTAACTGTTTGGGCGCGCACATACCCTGAGGACACATAGACATGCCAATGGTCATGCCATTGCCAGCCTAGATAAGCCAACGCTGCCCCGCGCTGTTCATCAAACACCGTCATGGCCAAATGATTGTCGGCATCCCAAGCAAACTGTCGGATACCTGCCCATGCCTGCATGCCAATGCAACGTGGCCACCAGGGTTTAACTTGCAGGGACAGGTCCATATGCAAACCGCCAGAGTAATTTGCCTTCGCCCCAGACAGTGAACTGCGCTCCACCTCTGCCTGCCAGCCCACCCCTAACATGCCCAGCTGTGCTGACTGTGTCAGATCCGCCTGTCTCACCTTGAACTGATGACTGTATGTACTCTCTGATAGCTGCAAGGTTCCTTGCTGCTTGCCCGCAAAATCTTCCTGACCGATACGTAGTGATTGCACCTGAACATTAAGATTACCTTCCAGGGGGTCATGACTCTGCAGTACCTGTCCGCCTAAGAGGAGGTTACGTTGCCAGGTATCCATAGGCAGGGTAGTTAAAAATGCCCCCCACACGTCCTCTGGCCTAGCTACCTGCTCAGCATTCAAGCCCTGTACCTGAGTTTGACGAGTACCCATATCCAGCCTCCATCGGTCCAAATAGGCTAGATTGATATTGGCTGATCGCGCCTGATAACCTTGCCACAACTGTGAGTCTGGATAGGCTCCAACCTCCGAATCCAGGGCTAAATCACCTGACCAGTTGCCCGCATGGGCTAAGGGAACGGCGCAAAATACCAAGCTCACACATAATCTGGTTCGACACATATCAACTGGCCTCCATAAGAGGCACATGCACATTCCAGGCGGGAATACCCATATCAGATTGCTGAGCCAACTGGAGCAGATGCGCCTCACTAGAGCCTCGCACTGAGTTTAATTTCAGCGCCATGACACCCGCTTCTTCACAGAGATATACTTCCGAGCTGGCTCGTACTGGCTTAAATGGCCAACGCGCTAAGGTATGAACTCCCTGCTGTATCCATACATGCTCCTGCTCATTCCAATGGCGTCGGTAGTGACTTTGCAATCCGCTACCCAAGGGATGGCGTAGAAATACCTCAACCTTTCCCCATGTATACTGCGGCATCAGGGACTGCGCGGGGCTATCCTCCCATGCCATGTTTTCTGAAGCCCAGGGAGTCAAACCCAGCGCCAGCATCCAGGCATCGATGAAGTCATCTGCTGGTCCCTGGCGATCATGCAAGGCCATCACCCATCCAGTGTCCAGCCAGGCAAAACTTGCCCCTGTTTCAGGACTGTGCAGACGCCATTGCCCGATCAAACTGACGCTACATTCCAGTGATCGCACAACACTTCCCTGCGTTGTTGCCCATGTGTACTGCCAACGACGACCAGCACTCAATTTTAATGCCTGATGCAAAGCATTCTGATGAGAGGGCTCTGCAACCAGATCACCCTGCGCCGGAACACAGGCCAGCCGAAACAGACTTTGCTGTTCTTGACGAAGCAGGCAGGTCAAGGCAAAGGGTCGTGTTGGCGCCCCCAACCAAGGTTCGTTTTGACCCTGCATATGCAAATGTGGTTGAGGTGATCGTCCGGAACTGCCGCAGCAGGCCAGCACTTCTCCAGTGGCGACCCATTGACCCGCAACGACCTTGAGGCTATTTTGCCGGAGATGCGCCAGCACGATGTGAACGCCACTTTCTAGCCGCAAAATCAGGTAGTTACCCCAGTTGTTTACCAGATCCATCTGACCTGGTTCATTATCCGCAAGATCATCACGGGCCGAGCTTATCCACCCCGAGGCAGGTGCAATAACTTCTGCATCGAAACAGATAAAGTCCTGCAAGCGCTGCCCATGCCCCTGATAACTGCACCCCCCTTGCATGCGAATAAAATCTAAGGCATGGCCCCATACCCCCTGATGCGTATGTTCGCCGTGAAACCCCTGATAAACCTGCCAAGCACCATGAAACGGGGGCAATAATGTCAAGGCATGCACTGAACGAGATGAGGCCAGACGTTCCTGTTCATAAACCTGTTCCGGCAGACCTCCCGGCTGAATCTGAACTTTGGGTTGGGCGCTTACGGGACGCAGGCTCAACATCGTCAATATGGAAGTCATCACCAGCCACAGAGGCCAGGTCAGCACCTGCAGATGCCAGGGCAACCATAGGACATGCAGCAGGCCAGCTATCATCAAGGTCATCCAGCCGGCCAACAGGCCTAGGGCCAGACTACGCCAACCAGGCAACAGGTAATATCCTGACAACGCCATCACAACCAGCACAGCATCCAGACCAGCTTCAGGTGCCTGCAACCCAAGGGTACCGGCCACTTCATGCTTGAGGATACAGGCCAGGACTAATACGCCCGCCAGGTCCCTAGACGTCAACAACACCACCAGCAACACCAAAATCCCGGAAACTGCAGAGGGCGAGAACACTAAAGATCCCAGGGTTACCAGCACATCTTGCCAACCTGCCAATTGCGGCGGCCTGGACACCGGACTCAGCCATGTACTTGTCATTTGCATGGAAAGCAGAGAACTTGCAGGCAATAAAGCCAGAGACTGCACCACCAGAGCCATGGGTAAACTTAGCCACCCGGACCGTATAGGCATCTGCCATGACTGCAGCAGTCCATGGGTGACTAACAAAAAACCACTGGCCGTCACCAGCTGCATGAGGGACCTACTCCATGTCCCTCCATGCAGCGCTATGACCAGCCCCAGCAAGATCGCGTTCAGACGCAGATTGGTACCCCTGGGTAACTGCAAGGCTACAGCCATCCCTTCAACCATTCCCCATGCTGTCATGGCCAGCAAGGCATGCCTGGGCTGGACAGCCAGGGCAGCTAGCAGCAACATGGCACGCCAGCGTGCAGCTGGCAACCACAGCAGAGATGGCAAAGTCTCGCCAAAAACCACCATGGTACGACCCCAGGCAGATTGCAGGTTCATGGCAAAATTACTCCAGATGAAAACTTTGCAGATGTTCCGGACAAATCTCCAAATCCTTCATGGATGCCAGATCTTCCCGCTCACGAATGACAGAAACCTGCATATCACTGTGTACCAGAACAATGGCCGGTCGGTATTCGATAAACTGTTGCCACTGTGTGTTGTTGTAGGCGCCCGTGGGGCTGATCACCAGGCAATCTCCTGGCTGTACCGGTGG
>JABEVH010000253.1 GCA_013043915.1 Pseudomonadales bacterium | reverse complement strand
TGGGAAAACCTTGCAACAAAGCAGCATGCAAGGCCTCATAGGTAGCAGGCTCCTCATTAAATAGCCAACGCCTATGCTCACACTCCAGCAACAACTGCCTATGCATGTCCCGCCACTCTCGCAAACGCATCCAGGACAAAAAATGTTGCCGGGCAAAGCTGCGGCGCTGCCGTTCAGAACTTTCCGGCCAGAGGGTGGCCATATGCTCCCACAAGCGCACATAAAACAGCAGATCCGATTGCTCGTCGCGAAACAGGGCATGCCGTTGATCTGCCAACTGAGCATGCTCTGGTGGACGTTCACGTGGATCCTGAACAGCCAGGGCAGATACCACGATCAAGGCCTCGCGCAAACAACCTAACTCATGCGCAGCCAATAAAACACGCGCCAACTGAGGATCGAGAGGCCAACTGGCCAATGCTCGCCCCTGCGCCGTCAGCCCTCGTAAGCCATCCATGGCACCGAGTTCATCCAGCAAGCGATAGCCATCGGTAATTAACCGCGGGTCGGGAGCATCCAGCCATGGAAAGTCTTCCACCTGACCCAGTTCCAAATCCTGCATCTGCAGGATGACCGAGGCCAGATGCGTACGCTGTATCTCTGGATCGGTAAATTCCGCACGCTGCAGAAAATCGGACTCTTCATAAAGACGTATGCACAACCCGGGAGCCACGCGCCCGGCTCGACCACGGCGCTGATTAGCCGAGGCTTGGGAAATAGGCTCTATCGGTAGCCGCTGTACCTTGGAACGGTAGGCATAGCGGCTTATTCGGGCTTTTCCCGGATCGATGACATAGTGTATTCCGGGCACGGTTACTGAAGTTTCAGCCACATTGGTGGATAACACCACCCGACGCCCTGCGTGTGGAGTAAATACCTTCTGCTGCTCCGCTGCTGATAAACGTGCGTATAGGGGCAGAATATCGATGGCAGGAGGCAGAGCTCGTCGCAAAAACTCATGCAAGTCTCGAATCTCGCGCTCCGTACTGGCAAATACCAGCACATCGCCATGGGCCCAACGACGCTGATGCTCTTGGGCCAAACAGGTCTCCATGGCCTGCAACACGGCCACGCCGAGCGATTCCTGATCACTATCCTCACCCGTTGGCAGGGGGTGATAGAAGGTTTCAATAGGGTACTGACGCCCCTCCACGATCAATACCGGTGCATCATCAAAAAATGCGGCAAACTTCTCGACCTGAAGGGTCGCCGAAGTAATCACCAACTGTAGATCCGGACGTCGTTGACGCAGAAGTTTTAAGGCTCCCAACAAAAAATCGATATTGAGACTACGCTCATGGGCCTCGTCAATGATCAGGGTGTCGTAGGCGCTCAACCAGCGGTCAGCACGCAGCTCAGCCAAAAGGATACCGTCAGTCATTACCTTGATCAGGGTGTTTTCTGCCGTCTGATCGGTAAAGCGCATCTTGTAACCCACCGGCCCTGGCATCGACACAGACAGCTCTTCAGCGATACGCAAAGCCACATTGCGGGCAGCCAAACGGCGGGGTTGAGTATGACCGATAAGGCCACGACGACCACGTCCCGCTTCCAAACAGAGTTTAGGCAACTGCGTGGTTTTACCTGAACCGGTTTCACCGGCCAGGATCACCACCTGAAAGGTGCGCAGGGCTTGCAGAATATCTTCACGGCGAGCGACTACCGGAAGATCAGGATACGTCCAGTCAGGCACGCTGGCATGACGAGCCTGCACCCAGGCTTCAGAACGAGCGCAAGCCAGTTCAAACGCCTGACACGGCTTCTCATCATGCTGGGTCCGTAACCGCTGCAGCTGCCTAGTCAGTGACGCCACATCCTGGCAACGTACCGAGGTACGCACACGCTCCCAGGACTGCTGCCACCAAAGCGCATCCTTACTGGTCACGCAATTCCCGACGCAAGATCTTACCCACCGGGGTCTTAGGCAACGCATCACGAAATACCACACTGCGTGGCATCTTGTAACCGGTCAGATTCGCCCGGCAATGCGCTATAACGTCCTCTACCGTCAACGAAGGATTTCGTTTGACCACAAAGAGTTTAACGGCCTCTCCTGACTTCGCATCCGGCACACCCACAGCAGCCGACTCCAAGACGCCCGACAAGGTAGCAACGACATCTTCAATCTCATTGGGATAGACGTTAAAGCCCGACACCAGGATCATATCCTTCTTGCGGTCGACAATACGTACATAGCCATCATCTTGAATCACGGCTATATCACCGGTATGCAACCACCCCTCGGCATCAATCGTCTCACTGGTTGCCTCGGGCCGTTGCCAGTAGCCCTTCATCACCTGCGGCCCCTGCACACAGAGCTCACCAGGTTCCCCCAGAGGAGTTTCTACACCGTTATCATCCACAGTTTTCAGCGTGGTGTTGGACACCGGCAAGCCAATACTTCCAATACGAATCGCCATCAGAGGATTCATAGTCACCACCGGGGAGGTCTCGGTCATGCCAAAGCCTTCACAGACACGGCACCCTGTCACTCTTTCCCAGTCTTCTGCCGCCTTATGGGTCAAAGCCATGCCACCGGCCACCGTCATTTTAAGCGCGGAGAAATCCAGTTTGCGAAAAGCGGGCGTGTTAAGCAATGCCACAAACAAGGTATTGAGACCAGCAAAAGCACTAAACCGGACTTTAGACAGTTCTTTGACAAAAGCGGGCAGATCGCGAGGGTTGGTAATCAATAGACTATGGCAACCAATCTCCATCATCCCTAGGCAACACACGGTAAAAGCAAAGATGTGGTAAAGCGGCAACGGAGCTACCATGGTCTCCGCCCCTTCATTTAAGTGGGCCAATTGCACCCGCATTTGCATAAGATTGGCCACCAGGTTGGCATGGGTGAGCATGGCTCCTTTGGCCACTCCTGTGGTGCCACCGGTATACTGCAGCACCGCAACATCATCGCTGGCAGCCTCATGCGGCTTAAATGTCAAACGTCGTCCCTGCGTAATCACATCATTAAAGCTATGCGCCTGCGGCAACTTATAAGCAGGTACCATTTTCTTAACATGTTTGACCACAGCATTGACCAGCAGGCGCCTTGGCCAGGGCAAGGCATCTCCTATACCCGTCATGATGACATAACGTATCCCGGTTTGTGGCACCACTTTTTCCACCAGGTTCCCGATATTGACAAAGGAAACCAGGGCACGAGCACCCGAGTCATTGAATTGATGCACCATCTCCCGTTCGGTGTACAAAGGATTGGTGTTAACGACGATTAGCCCTGCACGCATGGCACCAAAAACAGCTATGGGATACTGCAGGATATTGGGCATCTGCATGGCAATGCGGTCACCCGGCTTTAAGTCAGTATGATGCTGCAACCAGGCGGCAAAAGCTCGCGAATCGCGCTCTAGGCCAGCATACGTCAGGGTATGCCCCATATTGGAATAGGCAGGGTTGGCGGCGTAACGACTGCAGGCTTCCTGAAAAAGATCCAGCACACTTTCATATTTGCGGATATCAATTTCAAAAGGCACATTCTCAGGATACTTGTC
>JABEVH010000252.1 GCA_013043915.1 Pseudomonadales bacterium | reverse complement strand
GTGTCAGTCAGCACGCATAGGCTTATTTTTTGCGTGAACCTGTATGCACCTCAGGAACGGAGGAACGCGTTTTGGCAAGGGTTGCTTGACGTTGCGGTGGGGACAAGACGATGCGTGTTCTGGACAGGCGGTCGTGCAAGGCTAGGTTATCTCGATCAAAGAGTTGCCACCAGTAACCTAGTCCCATCGGAAAAAAACAGGCCATAGACCAGAGGTAGCGCATCAGGGCGTCTTTCCAACTGGGCAAGGCCCCGTCCCAACGTTCAATTTTAATATGCCAGGTTTGCATCCCTAAGGTTTGTTGGTTACGAACCCAGAAGTAACTGTAAAACAATCCGGTCGTGAACAAGACGATGGGCAAGATCATGCCATAGCGCAATGAAGCTGACAGTACCATGAGCTGATGGTGGTGGGAGGCTGTGGCAGGCGTTAGGGCTCCGATCACGGCAAAGGCAACCAAAAAATTGATAGCCAACAACAACAGTCCATCGTATACCATGGCAGCAAGCCGTCGCCAGATTCTGGCTGAGGGTAGATGGGGTGTTTTCATGGCAAAATGTCCAAAGTGGGTGCGTGGCTCACAGCCCTTAAGTCTACCGCACTAACTCGCGGGGTTCCATGATCAAATCCCAAGGTGTTTTGTGGAGCTGGGGGTAGCGTTATCACATCGAAGTCAGTCAGGTCGGGGAGAAGTGCTGATGTACGCAGGAGAAAGGCTTAACAGCATCACTCATTTGGTGGGCACGGTACTTAGTCTTTTTGGGGCAGGGGTACTGCTGGCCGTGGCTACGCTTCATCAAGATGGCTGGCATGTGGCAGCTTTTGCTGTTTACAGTTTTACCCTGATCATGCTTTATACGTTTTCGACGTTGTATCACAGTCTAAAAGGTCGGGCTAAAGCTATTTTTCAACGTCTAGATCACACCGCTATTTACTTATTGATTGCGGGAACCTATACGCCGTTTACTCTGGTCACCTTGCATGGGACTTGGGGTTGGTCCATTTTTTTTACCAATTGGATTATGGCCTTGTTAGGTATCGCTCAGGAAATGTTATTGGGTAAGAAGACGCGCATGTTATCTCTGGTCATCTACGTGGTTATGGGGTGGATGGTGGTGGTGGCCTTGCGTCCTCTGTTGCATGCCTTGCCCGGCATGGGCATGATATTGCTGGGAGGAGGGGGAATGGCCTATACCTTAGGCATAGTCTTCTATGTACTGGATTACCGTATGCCTCATGCCCATGGTATCTGGCATCTTTTTGTGCTGACGGGCAGTGTGCTTCAATACCTTTGTATCCTGCTTTTTGTCGCCTAGTCTATGAATTGTGGCAAAACCTGCCCCGGGTCAAGGCGACCGGGCTGATGTTGAGTGATCATGCCGACCTTATTTTCAGGAGAACCCTGCCGTGCCCAAGCATCATTTCGCCCTAACACCGGAACATGTACTGCCGCCGGTGGTCCTTAAGCATCTACCTGGTCCGCGTTTTTGGGGGCGAGTACAGCGGTTGTTGCCGCCTGGGATGAAAAAGGCTCTATTGCAGGAATTGCTCGGTGGTCGATTACTGTCTGCATTGCCTCCGGAACGGCTACGTTTTCTCGAAGGCAGGCGCCTGGGGATCGAAGTACTGGATATGGATTTCAGGGTGGTGTTAAGTGCTGTTTCCGGTAAATTGACTGTTCTTGATGAAAAGTCCCAGGCAGAAGCCAGTGTACAGGCCAGTACTCTGGACTTTTTATTGTTAGCCAGTCAGCTTGAGGATGCCGATACCCTGTTCTTTCACCGCCGACTGCATATGACGGGTGATACAGCTTTGGGGCTGGAAGCACGTAACTTGATGGATCAGCTGCCTTTGGAAAAGTTGAGTCCGCGCCTGCGTATTGCCCTTAATCACTTTACGCGTATGGCCGTTGCTGCACGCAAGGCGCGTTACGAAGGAAGTTAGACCAGATTTAGGCCAGCCTGTCCGTGCCAGAAGCCATTACAGGCTCCTTGGCGAGGCAGGTGATGCTTTTCCTTAATGGCCGTGGCAAAAGCGTGGACCGTTTCCTTGATGCCTTGCTGCGGATAGAGACGTACAATATCGACGCCGCGTTTTGCCAGTTCGGGAAGTTCAGGCCCCAGATCCTGAATCGCATCGCCTTGTACCTGTATACCATTAATACGTAAAAATGCTGCACCTTCACGGGTTTTTAACGGCAACCCATCAGGGTCTTGCAGGCAGCAAAGTTCGCAATCATCTTTACTGCGTTGTTGCGCCCGTGCGCTGAAGCAACGCGCTGACCAAGCCAGGGGAGGCCGTCCCCAGGCGGTAACTTCAACTTCGGGGCGTGGCTGATTTTGTGGCCAGTGATCCAGGATGCTGGTCAGGGTATTTTTGCTCTGATCGATGGCCATGACCCAACGCACCATGTCTAAGTCCTGCAGATAGGCCAAGGCTTCATGGTTATAAAGTCCCAGACTGGGCCCGGCGACAAAAGGTTTTCCCAATTGCCTGCATAGCTGTACGGCAGCCATATCGTTGGCTTCTACCATGAAGCCGGGCTGATCTACCCATTTTTTCAAAGAGGAGAGTTCAGACTCAGCTTCAATCAGTGCCAGGCTGGATAAGACCACTTCCTTGCCGCTGCTCTGCAGCGAATCAGCGATGGCTAGCCAGTCTGGACGGCGCAGTTCGCGGCGTTTGGAGCAGACGGTTTCGCCGAGGTATACGATATCAATAGGCCAGGAACGAACGTCATCGTAAAAAGCCAGAACGTCTTCTTTTTTCCAGAAGTACTGCAAAGGAGCCAAGCTGATGCGCATATCGGTGGTGTTCCTCAACGAAGTGGCCATGGTTTAATGCCAATCACGATGGTAGGGGCCCAGAGTGGTTTGGCGACCTTCCGCTAAATATTGCAGATCCTTTTGCCAGCTTTCTTTAGCAATGTAGTGCGTGGCATCGCGTTGGCAGGCATCCAGGGCTTGTCGCCACACCGAGGCAACCCGGCCCACATAGGCAGGACCGCGCTGACGCCCTTCAATTTTGACAGCAGCAATGCCTGCGGCAGCCAGCTCAGGAAGCAGGCTTATGGTATTCAGGCTAGTAGGTTCTTCCAGGGCGTAGTAATAGCGGTCATCCTCGCCGGCGTAACGCCCTTTGCATACCGTGGGGTAGCTGGCGGCTTCTCCAGGCTGGAATTCATCGATGAGTACTTCACCTAAGCGAACGCGCCGACGATCATTGCCCAGTTCTTCCCAGTGGACATGTTCTGCCGGGGAACAGACGCCGTCGCAGTTAGGGGATTTACCGGTGACATGACTAGAGAGCTGACAACGCCCTTCCACCATGATGCAAAGGCTACCAAAAGCAAATACTTCTAGAGCTACCGGTGACTTAGCTGCTAGGCGTTGTACTTGTTGCAGGGAGAGCACGCGGGGCAGTACGGCTCGACAGATCCCGAACTGCTCATGATAGAACTGCAAGCTGGCCGCATTGGTAGCTGAACCTTGTACTGAAAGATGGCGGGGAATATGGTCGTGCTTTTTCGATGCGTAGGCAAGCATGGCCATTTCAGCGATGATAAAAGCATCGACACCTGCTTCGGCGGCGGCATCAAGGCTGCTTTTCCAAAGAGGCAGATCAGGGCTCTGTGGGTAGGTGTTAAGTGCCAGATAAATTTTTCGACCACGACTATGTACTTGCTGACAGGCAGTGGCTAGCGTGTCAGGCGTAAAGTTAAGTCCGGGAAAAGCGCGAGCATTACTGCGATTGTTGATGCCAACATAAATGGCATCTGCTCCATTATCCAGGGCAGCCTGCAAGGCTGCCGGGCTGCCAGCGGGACAGACCAGTTCCATGATCAGCGACTCCTCTTGTTCATAAGTTCGGACCATAACGAGGTGATGCGTTCCTGGACCTGAGCATTGGGTTGCAGGGGGCGTCCCCAGGGGCGGCTGACTTCACCTGGCCACTTATTAGTGGCATCGAGTCCCATTTTCCCGCCCCAGCCTGCTTCCGGGCTGGAGAAGTCAAGGTAATCGATGGGGGAACGGTCGATAAGCAGCGTGTCGCGCACCGGATCCATGCGAGTTGACATGGCCCAAATGACCTGAGGCCAACTGCGTGCATCGATGTCATCATCAACGACAATGACAAATTTTGTGTAAGTAAACTGTCTTAACCAAGACCAGACTCCCATCATGATGCGTCGCGCATGGCCGGCATATTGTTTGCGTATGCTGACAACAGCCACGCGGTAGGAACATGCTTCAGGTGGAAGATAAAAATCGACGATTTCCGGGAAGACGCGTTGCAGTATGGGAACAAAAACATCATTCAGGGCATGGGCCAGTATCGAAGGTTCATCTTCCGGCGAACGCCCCATGTAGCTGCCATGATAAATGGCTCCAGGGCGCAGACTCATGCGTTCGATGGTCAAGACGGGGAATTCGGCAACAGCATTATAATAGCCGGTATGGTCGCCAAAGGGACCTTCCATGGCGGTATCGTTCGGGTAAATATGGCCTTCAAGGACCATTTCAGCTCCTACCGGAGCATGCAGTCCGGTAAGCTGACTACGAACAACCTGGCTAGGGTGGCCACGTAGCAGGCCAGCAAAGTCATATTCTGACAGTGTGTCGGGTATGGGGGTTACTGCTGCCAGCAGTGTACAGGGGTCAGCACCGATAACCACCATAACGGGAAAGGGGCGCTCCGGGTATTTTTGCTTCCAGGAAGCGTAGTCTTGGGCACCACCGCGGTGTGCCAGCCAGCGCATGATGACGCGACGTGGCCCGATAACTTGTTGTCGATAGATGGCGACATTCTCGCGTTCCTGCAAGCAGCCTCGGGTGACAACCAGTCCCATGGTAATGAGTCGCCCGGCATCTTCAGGCCAGCAGTGCTGAATGGGAAGGCGAGCAAGATCGATGTCATCGCCCTGGATGACTTCATGACGCTGTATATAGTCATCCATTTCCTGGGTGCGAGCATGGAGCAGCTGACCATATTCTGGCCAAGAGCGTAGCATGGACTTTAAGTTTTTTGGCATGCGAGGTTCTTTGAGCTGTGCCAACAGATCGCCAATTTCTTTAAAGGATCGGAGGGCGCGATGGCGCAGAGCCTGCCGTATGCGACGTTCATGACCAAAAAGATTGCCTAAGCTTGCGTGAGGGCTGTTTTTTACCTGGGTCATGAGTAACGCAGGCCCTTGTTGCAACAGGCTATGGCGAGCCAGCGCCGTAGTTTCTAAATGAGCATCCAGCGGAGTTGATACTTCAATGAGATCTCCGGAAGCCTTGAGGTCGGACAGAAACTCGCGCAAATCAAGATGCGGCATGCGGCAGGCGCTCCGAATAAAGGCAAGAAATTCTAGAGATAAGTTCTTTAGGAATCTTGCGCCAGATCAATCGAACAGCGTTACGGTGAATAACGGACAGAGTCTTCTGGCAGGATGTTCGCCCTTATGTCTCAAGAGGCAGCGCTGTGGACTTGGCTCAATTTGTGAATACCTTGGGACAGGACTTGTTGCGTCGTTATGGCGAGCGTGTGCATAAAGTGTGTATTGATGCCGGATTTAATTGCCCGAATCGGGATGGCCGCCTAGGTGTAGGTGGATGCACTTTTTGCAATAATGACTCTTTCATTCCCGGCCAGAACGATCGTCCTGGTATTCATGAACAAGTTAGAACAGGAGCGGTGGCAGTCGAACGCGTTACCGGTGCGCGCAAGCTGCTGGCCTATTTTCAGGCCTATACCAATACCTATGCCGATGTGGAACTACTGAAAGACTTGTATCAGCAAGCCCTGCTGCAGGATCATGTGGTAGGCATCTCGGTGGGGACACGCCCGGACTGTGTACCTGATCCGGTGCTGGATCTGCTGGCAAGCATTCAGGAGCAGGGGCATTTGGTCTGGCTGGAGCTTGGATTGCAATCATCTTTTGATGAGACTTTACAGGCGGTAAATCGTGGCCATGATTATGCCTGCTATGTCGACGCTATACAGCGGGCGCATGAACGCGGCCTCAAGGTATGTACACATCTGATCTTAGGGCTGCCAGGTGAAGGACCAGAACATGCACGAACTACCCTGCAAAGGGTTTTACAGTTGGGAGTGGAAGGTTTGAAGTTGCATCCACTGCATGTCGTGAAGGCTACCAGGTTGGCGTTTCAGTGGCGCCGAGGCGAGTACGAGCCCATGCAACAGCAGGACTATATTGATCTTGTTGTCGATCTTATCCGCCGCACGCCCCGGGACGTCATATTTCATCGTCTGACGGGAACAGCTAGCCATGACTTATTATTAGCTCCAGCGTGGTGCGAACATAAGTGGGCAGTTATCAACGGTATCAGTGGTCTGATGGCGCGGGAGGGATGGCATCAGGGGGATTTGTCTTTGAAAGATCAGATCTACCGGGAGCCATTGTCTTCTGATAGAATGCTGCGCCTTGGTACCACCGCTTAAGGTGGCAATCAGGCCCCGGTGGCGGAATTGGTAGACGCGACGGATTTAGGTTCCGTTGCCGCAAGGTGTGGAGGTTCGAGTCCTCTCCGGGGCACCAATCATTTTTCTAACTTGATGATTCTACTTGGTATTTTCAGAGCAAAAAACAAAAGGCCGGCCGCGTACCCCCAAATATACCCCCAAATAAAAATATACCCCCTATATCTCGCGTCGGTTTGCATGCTTGGGGCAATGCTTGGAGCATCATTCCAACGGACGTTCAACGGACGTTCAACGGGTGTCACACAATGTCACAACGTGTCACGCGCCAGCCTGCGCGCATAGTGAGGGAATAGTTACCGGGTAACAGTTAGCCAGTGCTTGCTAATTTTTCAGCGTGTAACGTTACAGCAATGCTCCTGCGCCAGCCTGCGCACACAGAGTAGGGATAATAGCCGCAAGGTACCAGTAGGCCATCACTCGCCGGATTTTCAGAATGATGGGGGCGGGTACCGACAAAACCTTGTTATCAGGGAACCTCACTCAATGCCACCCTTAACTGTGATGATAAGCTCCCGGTCCGCCTCATTATCCTGATGCTGCTGGCCATAACGCTTTGGGGCTAGTTTGCTCAAGTACCATTTCCGGGTGTCAATCTTTAGCCTT
>JABEVH010000251.1 GCA_013043915.1 Pseudomonadales bacterium | reverse complement strand
GCATCCAGTCCTGCCGCACATCCCTGCCCCTCATCGCCTAAAACACCTAAGCCATGAGCATCATCAGCCATCAACCAAGCACCTTGCTGCTTACACAAACTAGCTATCTCTGCCAATGGAGCCACGTCACCGTCCATACTAAACACGGCATCTGTAACCACCAAGGCTGTTGACCTGCTCTCAAGTTGCTGTAGCAAGTCGACCATATCAACATGAGCGTAACGACGTGAACGAGCTTGCGCCAGTTTGGCACCATCCAGTAAGGATGCGTGATTCAATCGGTCCTGTAGTACCGCATCACCCGGGTGCAATAGAGCCGTCATGGCTGCCAGATTAGCCAACCAGCCACTGGAAAACAGCAAGGCTTGCTCTCTACCCAGCCAATCAGCCATGGCTGCTTCAACTTCTGCATGCGCTCGGCTATGCCCACAAACCAAATGCGCCGCCCCAGCTCCCACACCGTAAGTTCGTGCACCTTCTGCCATGGCTGCAGCGAGCCTTAAGTCTGCTGCCAACCCCAGATAATCATTACTGCAGAAATTTACTCGGGCCTTGCCCTCTGCAAGCAAGACCGCTCCTTGCCCTGCCTCATGCATGCGCAGTTCACGGTACAGGCCATCCGCCCGGCGCTGGGCTAAGCGTTGCTCAAGCCTGGCGTGCATCTTGTTCACGCCGGGACGAAGCCATGGCATCGTGATACAGCGGAGCAGAAACTGGAGCCTCCGCCAAACGCATACCCAGGCGTTTCAATAGATCATGATCGCGCCCCAATCCAGCATTAGGTGTAGTCAACAGCTTGCAACCCAGAAACAGGGAATTGGCTCCTGCCATAAAACACAAAGCCTGCGTGCTATCGCTCATACTCTCTCGACCTGCCGATAACCTTAACCACGAGGCAGGCATGAGAATGCGAGCCACAGCCAGCGTGCGCACAAACTCAAGCTCATCCATGGGGGGTGTTTCTCCCAAGGGAGTCCCGGGAATGGGAACCAGTTTATTGATCGGCACCGACTCAGGATGCACGGAAAGATTAGCTAACTGCTGCAACAAACTCATACGATCTGAACGTTCTTCACCCATGCCTACAATGCCGCCGGCACAGACCTTGATGCCTGCATCACGTACATGCTGTAGCGTATTTAAACGGTCGTCATAACTACGCGTGGTAATGACACGGGCGTAGTATTCCGGAGAGGTATCCAGGTTATGGTTGTAATAATCAAGGCCTGCTTCTGCCAAATTTTGCGCCTGTTGCTCGTTCAGCATGCCTAAGGTCATGCATGTCTCCATACCCAGAGCCTTGACCTGCCTGACCATCTCCAGAACCGTGGGCATATCTTTTTCCGTAGGCGAGCGCCAAGCTGCTCCCATGCAAAATCGACTTGAGCCTTGTTCCCTTGCAGCTTTTGCTGCTTCAACAACCGTCTCAACCTGCAGCAATTTTTCTTTCTCCAGACCTGTTGCATAACGGCCTGACTGTGAACAGTATTTGCAATCTTCAGGACAAGCACCCGTTTTGATGGATAGCAATGTCGAGGCCTGAACCGTCGCTCCATCAAAATATTGTCGATGGGCCGATTGAGCTCTGAACAGCAATTCGGGGAAAGGCAACTCAAAAAGTGCAGCAACCTCTTCACTTGTCCAATCATGCCGAATCATACTCACCCCGTCGCTACGTAAACCTTGTTTGTATTTTAAGTTTACGACCGCAAACCTCACTTGACAAGACCTTAAGTGATCAAGTGATAATAAACATACTGTACGGCCATAATGTAAAGGAGGTATCTGTGTCTTCAGCCATAGCCCCGCAACTCACAAGTATGATTCCCCGCACACTCTTTAATGCCGATCACGAAGATTTCCGCATGACCGTACGACGATTCTTTGAGCAAGAGGTCATGCCGCATCGCGAGAAGTTTGAAGCTCAGCAACACGTTGATCGTGGCCTCTGGAACCAAGCAGGTGCTCTGGGCATGTTATGCCCCACCATGCCGGAAGTTTATGGCGGGGCTGGCGTGGATCGCCTCTACAGCATGATTCTCATGGAAGAACAGGCTAGAGTGGGTGACTCAGGATGCGGTTTCTCGCTGCACTCCGACATTGTCGCCAACTACATCAACAACTTTGGTACTGAAGAGCAAAAAATGCACTGGTTACCGCGCATGGCTAGCGGCGAGGTTATCGGTGCTATCGCCATGACTGAACCAGGGACAGGTTCAGACCTGCAAAGCATTCGTACCCGCGCTGTGCTGGAGGGAGAGCATTATGTCCTCAATGGTTCAAAAATCTTTATTACCAACGGCTACCTTAGCGACATGGTTGTGGTCGTCGCCAGAACAGGCGATAGCGATAAGGGTGCTGAATCTATATCACTGCTGATCGTAGATGCTCACTCCACAGGCTTTACTAAAGGCCGACCTCTGAACAAGGTAGGCATGAAGGCTCAGGACACCTGTGAACTTTTTTTCCAAGATGTGCGCGTCCCCAAAGAAAACATCTTAGGCCATGAAGGCATGGGCTTTATCATGCTCATGAAGGAGTTGGCTTGGGAGCGACTCATGATTGCGATCATGTGTACAGCTGGCGCCGAGTACGCCCTGGCTCATACGCTGGAATACGTTCGTTCCCGCAAGGTGTTTGGCAAACCCGTAGCGAGTTACCAGAATACCCGGTTCAAGTTAGCCGAGCTCAAATCAGAGACACAAATCGGTCGTATTTTTGTCGATCGCTGTATGGAACAAGCACTCGACAACCAGCTGGGCATTGATGCCGCGGCTGCAGCTAAATACTGGTGTTCAGACTTGCTATGCCGTGTCGTTGACGAATGCGTACAATTGCATGGAGGGTATGGCTACATGCTGGAGTATCCCATAGCACGTGCTTACCTCGATATGCGCGCCAACCGCATCTACGGTGGAACCAACGAAATCATGAAAGAGATCATCGCCCGTATGCTGTAATCCCAACATATAATAGGTAAATTGGCATTTTATGATATTGGATAGCCCATGACTAAACCTGTTACTCGGAGAACCCAGGCAGAGCGGTCTGCCCAGATGCGCCAGCGCCTTATGGAAGCAACGCTAGACTGCTTAGAACAGGAAGGCTATGCCGGCACTACGGTCAGTCGCATCGTTGATCGGGCCCAAGTCTCGCGCGGAGCACCTGTGCATCACTTTCCCAGCAAGGCAGCGCTCATCGCTGCCGCTGCTGAGTGGCTGATCCGACGACTCTATGCCCAGTTAGGCCAGGCGATCCTGGAATTACCCGAAAGTGATCATCGCCTGGAGGATATTATCTTGCGCTGCTGGCGCAAGGTCTTTGGCCGACGCGAGAATGCGGCCATGCTGGAACTCATGCTGGCTAGCCGACATGACCCTGAATTAGCAGACATGATGCGCAACCTCTGGACCGCCGGCTACAACACCATTAAGGTCGCGGCTGATCATTATTTTGAACCCTTGCATCCTGAAGATAATGTTCGCCACTGGATGACCTTGACCCAATGGCTGTTGCGCGGCATGTCACTGGACTTGCACTTGGTCAATGATCCTCAAATATTTGAGCATTTTATCGTGCTATGGACTCGTCTCCTGGCGACTCAACTACGTCCCCGTCCTGGGGTTTCCGGCCCGCCTCCACGCCCTGCTCAGTGGGATAAATCAGTGACCACATTTAACTTTAAGTGATTGAGATTTTAGAATTTTAATGCGTGATCTAGGACTAGGCATAAAAATCTGTCATAGTTAAGAGTACACCATGTAATGCTGATGATGCCTAACCATCACGCTCATCAGAAAAATTTGTCACTATACTCTATGAACATGTTGCCGTAGCTGCCGGGAACAAGGCTGCGCGGGGAGACAGCAATGAAAAAACGGGCACTGGGTTTAAGCTGGATCGTGGTCGCATGGCTCTCCAGTCCAGCATGGTCAGATGACTTTCCTGTCCCTAGTAATCAGAATGCCGCCGAGGCTGAAACTCAGGGCCTTGGGCCTGAGTGGAAACTGATACGCCAAGATCATTACCATAACATCAAATTTTACTTGCGCAAGGATTCAAATTATCGCGTTTCCGTCAACCGTATGGACACGGTGTTTGATGCTCCTCTAGCCAGCATTGTTGCTGCTACAATAGATGTCGACGGCATGAACCAGTGGATCTGGCATTTGCGCAGCGCCGAATTGATCAAGCGCGAGAGTCCGCATGACCTGATCATACACCTGATCATCAACAGCCCCTACGGCATTGAAGATCGCGATGCGGTTATTCATACCCATGTCAGCCAAGACCCCAAAACACGCGTTGTACGACTCACCACGGAATCTGTTGACGGATACTTGCCCGAACAACCCCCCTTGGTACGCATGGCTAAACTACAGATGAACTGGGTATTCACGCCGCGTAGCGATGGCAAGATTACAGCACAAATGACAGGAATCATTGATCCGGGAGGACGTATTCCCGCATGGACTGCCAATATCATTCAACGCTCTTCGCTGTACTACAGCTTAAAGAGCCTGATGCGTATTTCTAAAGATGACCGTTACACCAACCCTACGCTACCCTTTCCCATCCAAGAGTAAAACCTCAGGATGCTTCAGGAGCCGTGCGCCGTTGCCAGTTAAGGTCTAACGGCGCAGATCTCACGCAACTTAAGCAGCGTTACGTTTTTCGCCAGCTTGAACCAGATCCTGAAATACCTTTTGAGCCTGTTCAACCAAGTCTGCAGCCAGCAGCTTTTCGCGAGCTTGCTGTGCCTGGGTACGCAGAGTTTCAACCTTGATCTGTGAGGCTTCGCTCACCAGCTGATCTACCAACCCACGAGCAGCCAAAATCCACTCACTACCTTCACCATGAGACTGCTTGCCGGCTTCCAGTGCCTTCTCGTATTGCTTACGGCTTTCTTCTTCAACTAAAGCCAGCAGCCCTACATTAGCCAAATATACCTGACGCCCCAGATCCTTAACGCGATCAACCAATCCCTTGCTTTCTTCCGACAATGCTTTTAATTCACCCATGATCATTTCCCTTTGTTTTGCCCAAAGTTAACTGCTACTTGTTACAAGCAGCTGCCATATTCTAAAACAGACGGGACAACAAAAGCGATATATTGTCCTACAATGAGACAACAAAATAACGACATCCGACGAACTACCGACTATTCGTACCCACGCACCAGACTCAACATAAAGCGCTTATCCCAAATAAGCTCACGATAACGCTGCTCTTGCGGGAACCTGCGGTCGGCGGGGATGTCATGAAATCTGAGAAGATTAAGCTCTAACTGCTCAATCTCAGCTTGAAGGCGCTCTTCCAACTCTGAGTTGATGCTACGCGCCCAACCAGAAAAAACATGATGTACTTCTTTGCTATAGCTACGATCTTCCATGATATCGCTCCTAGCTTTTTTGATACTTTATAGAGTTTTTATGCCAAAAAAAAAGACCCTCATCACCCTAGGGTTAACTTAATGTATTCCTGCCATAAACTGTAGCGAAAAATAGTAGAGGGAGGAATGAACCTCCCCTAACAATTTAAGAAGCTGAAACTTGGGCGATGGCTTTCAGAATTTCAGCCTCGGCAGATTCCCGCCCTTCCCATCCGGTTACCTTGACCCATTTACCAGGCTCCAGATCCTTATAATGCTCAAAGAAATGCTTGAACTGTGCCAGTAACAAAGCTGGCAGATCCTGGATATCCTTGACGTCCTTGTACAGCGGCGTCAACTTGTCGTGAGGCACTGCCACGAGTTTGGCATCTATACCTGATTCATCTTCCATCACCAGCTTGCCAATCGGACGAGCGCGTATCACGGCCCCCGGCTCGACCGGATGCGGAGTGACCACCAGCACATCAAGGGGATCGCCATCTTCGGAAAGCGTATTGGGGATATAGCCATAATTGGCAGGATAAAACATGGCTGTACCGAGGAACCGGTCTACAAACAGCGTTTCTGAGTCCTTGTCGATCTCATATTTGATCGGACTGTGATTGGCGGGAATCTCAATAACCACATAAATATCCTGTGGCGGTTGTTTCCCTGGGGGTATGGCTTGGTAACTCATAAATTTCATCCCTACGGTCATCGGCGATCTATTGTAATACATCCTACCCAACAGTTTGCTACCCGATAGCTCGCTTCATTGGACATTTTCTTGATCGGTAAACATATTCTCAAACAAAGCAGTCGACAAATAACGCTCCCCCGTATCAGGGAGAATGACCACCATCGTTTTCTGCGCAAACTCAGGCAAAGCTGCGAGGCGCGCAGCAGCACATACCGCAGCACCACAGGAGATGCCTGCCAGTATGCCTTCTTCTCGCATGAGTCGGCGAGCAAAGGTAATGGCATCTTCATTACTGACCGGCTCAACACGATCTATCATACTAAGATCAAGATTGGCAGGCAAAAAATTGGCTCCTAGCCCCTGAATCTTATGGCCGGAGGGTTTCAACGGCAGCCCTTGCAAGCTCTGCGAGATCAGTGGGGAAGCCTCAGGCTCAACGGCTACCGTCGTGATCGGTTTACCACAGGTTTTTTTGATAAAGCGAGAAATCCCGGTCAGGGTACCACCCGTTCCTACCCCGCTGACCAGCACATCAACCGTCCCGTCCGTATCTGCCCATATTTCAGGACCCGTGGTCGTTTCATGTATCCTCGGGTTGGCTGGATTCTCAAACTGCTGCAGCATGAGGTAATGTTCAGGATCACCGCTGACAATCTCTTGGGCTTTATCCACAGCGCCCTGCATACCGCGAGTCCCCTCCGTCAGCACCACCTCAGCCCCTAGCGCTTTAAGTAGTTTGCGGCGTTCCAAACTCATGGTCGAGGGCATCGTAAGTATCAGTCGATAACCGCGAGCCGCACACACATAAGCCAGCGCTATGCCGGTATTACCTGAGGTAGCTTCCACCAAGGTAATCCCAGGACGCAAGCGTCCGGTCTGCTCCGCATCCCAAACCATCGCTGCACCGATGCGACATTTAACTGAATATGCAGGATTACGTCCCTCAATCTTTGCCAGCACCATGCTGCCCTGAGGAACGACCCGATTTAAACGAACCAAAGGGGTGTGGCCTATCGACAATGAATTATCAGCATAAATTTTCATCAAAAAAATCCGGACGTATGAGAAATGATCGCCTGAGTTTGCTCCTTCTATCCCCTGGCCTGCAAGACCTAAAGTTTGGCCTTCATGGTCATGGACAATCCATGCCGTACACTGTGCAATGCCCTACCTCATTCGTGGAGTTCCGGCATGTCTTCGGCAGAAATCCGTTCAGGCATCGCATCGACAGGACAGACTGAAATTTACTACGAGGATTGGGGAGACCTATCACATCCTCCCATCCTACTCATCATGGGCCTGTCTGCCCAAATGATCTATTGGCCAGACAGCCTCATGCAGACCCTGGTGGATGCCGGATATCGCGCCATCCGTTTTGACAACAGGGATATCGGATTATCCGGTAAGCTCAATTCGCGTCAACGCTATAATATGACTACCAGCATGATACGTTCTTCCCTGGGCTTATCCATTCAAGCCCCGTATACGCTTGACGACATGGCTGATGACACCCTGGGGCTGATGAATCATCTGCAACTTCAGCATGTGCACTTAATAGGCATTTCGATGGGCGGCATGATTAGTCAGATCCTGGCTGCTCGCCTCCCGGAGCGCATCAAATCCCTGTGCTTGCTGATGACATCTCCGTTGAGTCCGGGACTTTTTCCACCTAGCCCCTCCATGTTGTGGACCATGCTCTCTGGTGGCTTCGGTGGCCGCAAACGGCAGGGGCTGGGACGACCACAACCTGAAGATATCGCTGAATTCCTGACCAGGCTGCAGGGCCAGCGCTATCGCACCGACAAAAATCAGCTTATTGCCATGGCGCGACGCTCGCTCGACCGCTCTTACCACCCGGCAGGTGTTGTGCGTCAGACTTTGGCCGTCCTGGCAACTGCAGACCTGAGCAAACGGATACGAAAAATTCAGTGTCCCAGTCTTATCGTACATGGCCGCGATGATCCGCTCGTACCCTGGTGGGCTGGCTGGCGCATCTCGCGACTTATTCCTGGGGCACGATTTAAACTGGTTCCTGGCCTGGGGCATGATCTGCCCGCAAGTTTTCTCCCTGAACTGAGCTCATGGGTGATTGATCAATGTCGACAGGCAGATGCCAGAGCCTAGACTCCAGCATCTGCAGCCGGCTTAACTCAGGACAAGAAATAGGTTTTCAGAGGAGGAAAGCCGTTGAACTCAACCGATGAGTATGAGTTGGTGTAGGCCCCCGTGGTCAACCAGTAGATCCTGTCCCCCACCGCCAGATTATGTGGCAGGGTATACGACACCTGCTCATACATAATATCGGTGGAGTCACAGGTAGGACCCGCCAGCACGACAGAGCCTTCTCCTGATGTATTGCGATCCATCTTTTCGCAGTACAGCGGATACTTGATAGACTCTCCCAGAGTTTCAATCAATCCCTGAAACAAACCTACATCCACATATACCCAGCGTTTGAGGTCGGTACGCGACTTGCGGGAGATCAGCACCACTTCGGATACCAACACACCGGACTCACCCACCAGTGAACGCCCTGGCTCCAGAATGATTTCTGGCAAATCATCGCCATAATCATCATGCAGATATCGCAGGATTTCTTCAGCATACACGTTGATAGGATTGACCTCAGAGATATAGTTGGCAGGAAATCCTCCCCCCATATTGATCATTTTGAGCACAATAATTTATTCCAGCAGCATCCAGTCAAACATGTACTTGACCTTGGACAAGGCTGCATCTCAAACAGCGATATCCCTTTGCTGCGACCCTACGTGAAAGGAAATTCCATAAGGAATTAAGCCCTGCAATTTAGCCTGCATCAGGAGGTCTATGGCCATATCCGGATGACAGCCAAATTTGCGCGATAGCGGCCATTCAGCGGTTTCACCGCCTTCCACCAGAATACGGACAAAAATCTTCGACCCTGGAGCATTCTCCGCAATATTTTGCAGATCTGCCTTGGAGTCCGTAGCAAACAAGCGCACACCCCGCTCGTAGGCATAGCGAACATGTGCCGCTTTCTTGATGGTGTTACCGTAAGAGATGCGATCGGCAGAAACACCCGCATCCAGCACCTTGTTCAATTCATAGATGGATGCAATGTCAAAGTTGCTACCCATATCACGCAACGTCTCAATGACGGGAGCACCGGGATTCGCCTTAAGCGCGTAGTGAACCTTGGCCATGGGAAAACACGACATCAACTCCGTGTATTTCTGCTTGATAATTTCCAGGTCAATGACCAGGAAGGGCGTTTCTTTGCCATCGGCAAAATGCTTAATCTTGGACCACTCGGACTCGGTGCAATAATCCGAAAGACGCGTTGCCATAGCTAGCGAACTCCACACAGGGTGAGTGATGCGAAAAGACCGCCAGCAGCGGGCCACTTGTCTTGCAGCGACGCTTCAGCAAGCTGCTTCGCCGAGGGCGTGAATTTATAGGCAAAAGCACCTAGAATCAAGCATACAAAATGTATTTTGCATTTCAACCCATCCACAAGGGACGGGTCATCTACCATTAAGCCTCCGTTATTCATCAGTGACAAACATGATGTATCCTGAACCCTCGGGGTAGCCATCATGTTCACAAATGGGACTCCGCGTACTCGGCCAACAAGGATCGAGGCACACCCTGTAACTGCATATGACCTCCGTGAGCAAAGCCCTTAAAACGCTCGGTCATATAGGTCAG
>JABEVH010000250.1 GCA_013043915.1 Pseudomonadales bacterium | reverse complement strand
GAAGCGGGCTGTACAAAAATGCCGACTCAGGAATTGACCCAACCGGAAGTGGTATCTTTGCAAAATCCGTAAAGGGAACAGACATCAGGTTGTCTGAACTTGAACGGTAGCATCCGCGATCCATTGCGAGACTTCAGACCGGATTCGATACACACAGTCGCTCACCAGACTTCGATGGATCAATCGATGGCCTCCTAACTCCAATAAATCTATCAATGTCTGACCTGACGTGTCGGTTGCTAGCGTTCTTGTATCGCTGATAGTGAGTACACAAATGTTGAGAGAGATTGTTTCCTGCGGCGATGAATGCATCTTAAGTTACCCCAGTATAATGCCCAAAAGGACGAGCATGACCTAGCAACCATCCCTCCTTGGAGATAGCTCGTAAGTCTGATGCCCTATAACGACAGGGGCTTGTATCCGGGATACCTGATTACTCTTTAATACCTAGGCGCTTTGCCAACTTGTGCAAGTTACTTGAATCAAGTGACAATCTGCGAGCTGCAGCTGCCCAGCTGCCCCCTTCAGCCGCCAGAGCTGCACTAATAACCTGACGCTCATAAAGAGCCACGATTGTCTGAAATGGCAGTGCAGTATCTGCAGTTGTAGTGACAGGAACTGCAACATGTAAACTGGGCATGTTCACCTGAGTTTCCAAATCAAGCAATGACGGCTCAAGGGTAACAATATCTTTTCGTGATGCCCCTCGACTCACTGCCTTGATCGCTGCACGACTTATAACGTGTTCCAATTCGCGGATGTTTCCAGGCCAGGAATAACGTAATAACAAAGTCTCTGCTGCCATAGATAAACGCAAACTACGTAATCCCAGCCGGGCCCGGTTTAATTCCAGAAAATGACCTGCTAGCAGTAGAATATCCTGACCTCGCTCACGTAATGGAGGGATTGGAACGGGGTATACTGATAACCGATGGTAAAGATCCGCACGAAATGCTCCCTCACGTACACTTTGTAGCAAGTTACGATTGGTCGCAGCAATAATGCGCACATTGACATGCCGGGGATGATCTTCCCCTAAACGTTGGATCTCACCATTTTGTAATGCTCGTAGTAATTTGGCTTGCACGGAGAGGGGCAACTCGCCCACTTCATCGAGAAACAGCGTGCCCCCATCGGCAGCCTCAAAACGCCCAGGCCTATCTGTAGTCGCTCCAGAGAAAGCACCTTTGACATGTCCAAATAACTCACTTTCAGCCAGTGATTCCGGCAAAGCAGCGCAATTTACTTGCACTAGGGGCTTGTCTCGTTCGGAATGACGATGCAGATAGCGTGCAAATAGCTCCTTGCCCACGCCTGTCTCTCCCAACAACAATACGGGCAAATCTGATCCCGCTACTACTTTTAATTCATGCAACAAAGACTGAAGTTCGGAACTTCTTCCCAAAATAGATTCATCACCACCTTGCCCCTGCGAGGAGATCACATCCAGGGAACCTGGGTTTATCCTCAGACTTCTGACCTCCTCCTCTAGGCGGGTCATGCGGATGGCGGCTTCGACCAAAATAATGTGACGCCCTAAATCTCCACGCATACCTTCATTGAAAGTGTTGGTAGCCAGCGCATCCAAGGTAAGTACCCCCCAAGGCACTCCCTCAATATGCAAGCTGACCCCCATGCAATCGTGTACGGGCAGAGGTACCCCCGCTTGCGTTTCAAGTAGACCATCATAGGGATCAGCGAGTTCACTACCTGGCATGAAGCGTACAGGTTCTCGTTGACCCAGAATAGCCGCAAAACGTGGATGCAAGGCAACGCGAAAACGGCGCCCCAACGCCTCATGCACCAAACCCTCAGTAGCTACAGGAATCAAGCAATCTTCCTGAAGGTGCAAAACAGCCACAGCATCGCAACCAAAATGTTTACGGACTACATGCACGATGCGTTGCATACGAACAGCTGGCGGCAAGGCCGTCACCAAATCTGCCAACAAAACTTCTTCCATCATGGTTATTTTTACCTATGCAGGGTTGTTGTAACCCTAAATGATCGGGGTAAATATTACCACGCATTTACTAACTCCATGTTTTTATTGAAACCTATTAATGGCACAAGGCTTGCTATAAAGCCCAAGTGCATAATGCCCACTGGAGTTAGTACCATGAACTTGCAAGAACAATCCCTAGGTTATTTGGCCAGCCATATTCCTGGGGCGACTGGAGTTTTTCATGAATTTCGTCTGGATTTCTGCTGTGCAGGCGAACATAGCCTTCAGCAAGCAGCCATGGCTAAAGGTCTGGATATTAGTCTTTTAACTGCAAAATTAGATAACTTAATCAACCTTCCCTCCGGCTCAGACGACTGGAGAGGACTAGGCAATCAAGCTCTGATCGAGCACATCCTGATCCGATACCACGAACAACACCGCCAGCAATTGCCCGAGCTCATCAGACTTGCCCAACGCGTTGAGCGGGTACACGACAAGCATGGTGAATGCCCACATGGCTTAACAGAGCACCTCTCTAATATGCTTCAGGAACTTGAGAGTCACATGCTTAAAGAGGAAAACGTACTTTTTCCCTGGTTACAACAGGACCATAGCCCTTGGCCAGAAAGTCCTATCAGTATGATGCGATTCGAACATCAACAGCATGGCGAAGCCCTGGCTGAAATAGAGCGAATCACTAAGGACATACAACCACCGATGGATGCATGCAACACCTGGCTAGCTCTGTATAACGGCCTCCAAGCCTTCCGCTATGACTTAATGCAACACATCCACCTGGAGAACAACATTCTGTTCGCAGGATTAGCTGTTGCTCTGACAACCACCCATCCATGAACTCACGTTCACAGACTTCCAGGAGATGACCATGCAACAGGTCCTCACAAAAGCCATGGCGCGCAATATCTTTTTAGGTGGTGCAGCCTTCTTTCTGATTGTTTATTTTTTATTGTCACTGGATACCTGGCGCCAAATCCCCGTACGTGATCATGCACAACTGATGACAGCCTCCGCGAAGCATGGCAAGTACCTTATGGATAGCAACAACTGCATAGGGTGTCATACCGTTAATGGCGAGGGGGCTTATTTTGCCCCTGAGCTCGATAACGTTTATACCCGACGGGGCCCGGATTTCATCAAAACGTGGATCCGTATACAACCCACCGGGATAGCAGGGCGCAGGCAGATGCCACAGTTCAATTTTTCTGATGCTGACCTTCAGGACATTACAGCCTATCTGCAGTGGCTATCACATGTAAATACCAACCACTGGCCCCCCAATGTTCAAGGCTAATTTGCATTACGAACCGCGTTATCGAATCATTACAAGGAGTCATCATGAACTATCCCTCGCAACGGGTAGCCCTACCCTACTTTATGGCAGCCTTACTGTTATTTCTTGGACAGATACTATTTGGCCTTATCGCCGGGTATCAATATATTGATGGTACTTTTCTTTTCCCCGAATTGCCCTTCAGCGTCACCCGCATGGTGCATACCAACCTACTGATTGTCTGGCTATTGATGGCATTTATGGGGGCTGCTTATTTTATAGTGCCCGAGGAAGCTCAAACTGATCTGTATAGCCCACGACTAGCTCTGGTGACATTCTGGATATTCTTCCTTGCTGGCGCACTGACCATCCTAGGCTACCTGCTGGTTCCCTACGCACACCTGGCAGCCTTGACCGGCAATGCTTATTTGCCCACGATGGGACGCGGCTACCTAGAACAGCCTCTACCCACCAAAATCGGGATCGTCCTTGTGGCACTATCCTTATTGTTCAATATCACGATGACTCTGATTCGCGGCAGAAAAACATCATTAAATATCATTCTGGTGGGAAGCCTATGGGGCTTAGCCCTGCTATTTTTACCCGCATTTTATTTCCCGGTAGACACCGTAAAAGCTAGCTACAGTTGGTGGTGGGTGGTGCACGGCTGGGTTGAAGGCGACTGGGAATTAATTTTAAGTTCCCTGCTTGGCTTTATCTTGATCAAGACCACGGGCGTTGATCGTGAAATCATCGAAAAATGGATGTATATCATCATCGCCATGACCTTGGTGTCAGGGATTATCGGCATCGGCCATCATTACTACTATATTGGTGCCCCGGAATACTGGATCTGGCTAGGTTCTATATTCAGTGCTTTAGAACCCATCCCTTTCATTATGCTAATTGTTTTTGCCTTGAAAATACTACTCAAACGTCGTCGTGAACACCCCAACCGGGCGGCCATGCTCTGGGCTCTGGGCACACCGTTGATGGCTTTTTTGGGCGCTGGTTTGTGGGGTTTTATGATTACCTTGGCACCTATGCAATACGTAGCTCATGGCACCAATTTTACGGCCGCACATGGTCACCTTGCCTTTTTTGGCGCATACGCCATGGTATCCCTCGCCATCATCTCTTACGCCATGCCTCTATTGCGCGGGAGACCTGCAAACTCTCAACGCGCACAGCGTTGGGAAATGACCGGCTTCTGGATCATGGTCATCAGCATGTTGGGCATTGCCCTGGCCTTGACTGGGGCAGGTCTAGTCACTGTTTATTTGCAACGCATGGGTGACCACCCCATGGCATTTATGGATGTTCAAGACCGATCCCAAGTCTTTTTTATGATCCGTGAAGCTGCGGGGTTAGGTTTCCTAGTCGGTCTAATCACCTACCTCATCAGCTTTTTCATTCCAGGTGAATATCATTATGACCAGGAAACCCGACGAGCCTTAAGTTAACTCACTTTATCTAGACGACCTGTGCTCACCCACAGGTCGTCTAGTGGATGTTAACCATCTCAGAGTCTGCCATGACTATCCTAGAATCCAATCTTCACGACGATGCACCCACTACTAGCGAGCCGCTCCCTGGCGATCTGGCGATCTGGATATTCATCTTCGCCGAACTTCTAGTTTTCGGCATATTGTTTATAGCTTATGCCTTTGCTCGGGCACAGCATGCGGCCTTATTCGCGCATGAGCAAGCCAGCTTACCCCGCTTGTGGGGATTATTGGATACATTGATCCTCATCACAAGTAGCTATGCCGTTGCCCAGGCTACCCACGCCATACATCAAGGCCATCAACGACGCTGCGCTTCATGGTTAGTAACTGCAGAAATTCTGGGAGTTACCTTTATCGTTTTAAAAATCATGGAATTTATCCATGATGCTCAAATAGGTATAAGTTTATCCCGCAATCTTTTTGACATGTTTTACCTAACCCTCACGGGCTTTCACTTCCTGCATGTTCTGATGGGCCTCATCATTCTTAGCACCGTAACCATAAAGACATTTCAAGGAGCCTACTCCTCTGACCACTATGCCGGCATCGAAACAGGGGCAGCTTTTTGGCATATGGTGGATCTGGTATGGATCATTCTATTTGTCCTGATTTACGTACTGCACTGAGGAATATGTCATGTTATCGCTATCCACAACATCCAATACTGCAGGGATACGTCTCACAGGTATCTGGATACTACTTTTAGGCTTAACACTTTATAGCTTCCACCTTTCTGAGTGGCTTACCCTTCGGCATGTCATTCCTTGCGCCTTGAGCCTGACCTTATTCAAAGGGCAACTTGTTGTTGATCACTTCATGGGCCTCAAAAAGGTTGTCGCCCCATGGCGCTGGCTCATGTTGGGTTACCTTGCCTGCCTGATAAGTTTGCTTGCTTGGGCATTTACTTCTAATTCTGGAGGTGTTTCGTGAACCTAACAGCATTAAAGCCCGCCACAACTCCAATCACTTATTTGGCTGTTGATCAAGAAATAGAAATTTTCTCCATGGCCTGGCGATGCCAACTACCGGTGATGATCAAAGGCCCCACGGGCTGCGGTAAATCTCGGTTTGTTGAGCACATGGCTGAGCAACTTGGACGGCCCTTATTTACTATTTCCTGTCATGATGATCTTAGCGCCAATGACCTGATTGGCAGACACCTTATCAGTAATACAGGAACCTATTGGGTAGATGGCCCCTTGACCCGAGCTGTTCGTGAAGGCGGCATCTGCTATCTTGATGAAGTCGTTGAAGCGCGTAAAGATACCACCGTGATTCTGCATGCACTATCTGACCACCGCCGTATGTTAAACATTGAACGCACAGGCGAGAGCCTACTTGCCCCCCCCGAGTTCATGTTGGTCATTTCCTATAACCCAGGCTATCAGCATCTTTTGAAGGGACTAAAACCGAGCACACGACAACGGTTCATTGCCATGTCCTTTGATTTTCCTGATGCTGCTCTTGAGCAAAAAATCATAGAAAGTGAAACCGGACTTGCTTCGATACATGCCAAAACATTAGTGACCTTTGCCCGCGCACTGCGTCAAACGGCTCAGCATGATCTTGAAGAAGTTCCAGGAACTCGCCTGCTCATTGATGCGGCACGCCTTATTCTTCAAGGTTGCCGCCCCCTGCTAGCTTGTCGTTTTGCAATAATTGAATGTCTCTCGGACGAGGCTGAGACGATACAGGCTCTCATGCAGGTGGCTCGCGCCATCATGGGAGACTAAGGCCATGGAAGAACGTTTGGGTCTCTGGTGGCATCAAGGACTAACGCGCTGGACCCAACGGCGACACCCACATGCTGCTGTAAAACTGAAAGATCATGTGCGCGAGCTTGGACTCTTATTTCGAGCCTTAGGCGGCGCTCATGGTCTATCTATAGATGGAGCTGAAAACAAGCATCATGGAGCTTACCGTTCCTGGATGCAACGCATGGCTGGTGGTCATGACAAAGCCGATCTGGCCTGGCTAGATCATCAGGCACTCCGGCTGCCCGTTGTACTGGATCTTTATCCTGACCCAGTACTGAATCGAATGTTGTATCGGTGGTTGACGGCCCTATCCGCCGTTAGCCCTACGGTAGGCTCCTGGATTCAAAATAATCAAATGGGTGTTCGAATACTGCTTGAGCACTATCCTGGACTATCACACGATTACCAACGGTTGCTTCAGGCTGAGCTAAGTCGACGACCCCATCCAGCTCAACTGCCTGCAGAGGCTGCGCATAGGGAACATACGCTACGCAAGGCCTTGCTTGATCCTGGGAGCCAAAATGAGCTACTCAGCGGAAAATATCGGCACGAGCCCATGTGGCTGTGGTTAAGCCCCAACGCAAACGTTCTCATGCCCAACCTGAATAACTCTCCTGACGATAACGCAGCTTCGGCGCCACTACAAACAGCACCCCAGAAAGATCATAAACGTCGTCAGGCTCAAGATGACATGCTTCCTGAACGTGCAGACGGCCTACTGATCTTCCGACCTGAATCCATCTTCAGTTGGACCGAATATCTGCGGGTTGAGCATGAGACGCAGGAAAATAACGATGATGACTTGGCCAAGGCAGCCGATGACCTTGACCACTTAAGTATCAGCCGTGATAAGCAACAAGTGTCACGCCGACTACAGATGCGATTCGACAAATCCTTCTCGTCAAATTCGGAGGTTCCAACGACCAGTACACTGAAAATTGATGAGTGGGACTATCGATCACAATCCCTGTTACACGACCACTGCCAAATCATCCTACAACCCGCGCATGCAGTAGACTCCAGCGAGTTACCTGAACACTTGCTACCCAAACGTAAAAAAATACAACAACTGCTGGCACAATTGCGCTTTGAGCAACAACGTTTACACCAGCAAGAAGATGGTGATATTGATATTGATGTGTGCATTCGTCAACGCAGCGAAACCACACTCGACCCTTCCCGCTGGTACCAACAGCAACGACGCAAACAACGTGACATCACCTGCCTGCTTCTTGCTGACTTATCTTTGTCCACCGAAGCAAGTATTCATGATGACCTGCGAATCATTGATATCATTCGCGATAGTCTATTTCTGTTTGGAGAGTCCCTGCATGAACTTCAGGATCGATTTGCCCTGTATGGATTCAGCTCAAAACAGCGGCATCATGTGTTGTTACAGGAGTTGAAGAGTTTTTCATCACCTTACGATGGACTTGTTCGCTCTCGTATCGGGAAAATAACGCCTTCGTTATATACCCGTATGGGGCCTGCACTACGTTACGCATCATCCCTGTTGGCCAAAGAACGCAGCTCCGAGAGGTTACTACTCCTGCTGACCGACGGAAAACCCAACGACAGCGACTACTACGAAGGACGCTATGGCCTGGAGGATACACGTCATGCCGTGCAGGAGGCCCGAAAACTTGGATTACGTCCTTTCGCCATCACCATTGATCAAAATGGTGAAGATTACCTTCCGCATCTCTTTGGTCAACATGGCTTCACGATTCTTCGTCGCCTAGCGGATTTACCTCAATGGCTACCTCGGTTCTATGCCCAAATGACCCGAGGAATCTAAGGAGCAGCTCGTACTGACAAAAACTGTGCCTGCACTGCCTGCATAAATGACACATCATGTACCAGTTCAAGAGCGGGGGTTTGTGCAACAAGCCGCCCCTGGGCATCAATTAGGGAAACCAAAGCATTGTGTTCAAATCCTCCACCGGGCAAAGCTCGCCATGTAATTCCCAATACTCCTGCCAAATAACCCAGATCACCCTGCTTTACGCGCAAAAGCTGATACCAGGTGCCATCAAGATGATGATGCTCTGCCTCTTGCTTTAGATTGTCTACCTGATCATGAGGTGAATCAAAACTTATCAAGTTGACCTCTATCCAAGGATTACCCAGAGCATGAATTTTATACTCGAACGTTTTAATTGCTTCAATTTCTATAGGGCAGACCATCTGGCATGTACCATAGAACATGGGCGTTGGTGCACTTCAAAGTTGAAGTCGAAAGTCCCCCAACCCGGCATTGGTGCACTTCAAAGTTGAAGTCGAAAGTCCCCCAACCCCCGATCATTTATGCGGGAACTTTCTGACTACGGACGGAGTTTGGGCGTCCGGCAG
>JABEVH010000249.1 GCA_013043915.1 Pseudomonadales bacterium | reverse complement strand
ACCCTAACTGCCTCCAGGACACGCGTGCCATGGGGGCGGTTTTATACCTGCAAAATTACGCGGCAGAATCAGGCGGTTTTACACAGCCGTTAACATCGAAACATATGTGATTGGAACGATTTGAGTAAATCACGGCTTGTATCAGCTATACAAATGACAAAAAAATATAAAGTAATCTGTATGGATGTTGTGTAACTTGTTGTAATGATTTTAAAATTATTAATATGTTAATTATTGTTTAAGTTAGGCTGGTTTGTGTCTGCATGAGAATTTGTAATTAAAAATAATAAAATACGAATGCTTAGAATAAGAGTTTTTGCATTAATCACACAGGTGTTTAATGTGAGTTGTTATAGTATTTAATTAATGATTATTGCTTTATGTGAATTTATGAGGCGACCCTAACGAGGTGACGCTTGATTACATTCGTAGCTAATGAGATCGCCATGCTAACGTTGTAAGTGCTACCTGATTCAACGACAGCGAAGAAGTCACGAGACTACCGACAATAACAACTGCCATCGGACCTTCGATTTCATTCCTTGACGGGCAACTGGTTACCTCCAGTGGTAATAATGCAAGCCGCGTGACGAGTGCAGTCATTAGGATGGGGACTAGGCGCTTGGATGCGCCCCAAACGGCAGTAGTTTTTCCCAAGGAAGAACCTCCACATATACGAGGTGTTCATATTGACCATTGCAAACGGGTAGATTCATCATCACAAGTGCAATTCTTAGGCGAGTATTCAATGCCAAGAACAGCAGCACAGCCATTCCCCGCGCAAATCGAGCATTATCTTCGCCGATCATGGTCTGCAGGTATGCCCGCTGCGTAACTGGTCGAGAAGGCTAAGGGTGATGCTGTTTTTGACCAACTATGGTGAGCTATCCGGGTAATTAGTGTCTTGGGGGATGTATAGGAAAGAGGGCTTCTCGGGATCTCCCCAGAAGTCATTGCTATTGTATGGGAGGATAGTCCTTGTTCCCATACATTTGTTGTAGGCATGATCATAGCGATGTTGCTGTTGTCGATTGCTGGGAGGAGGTGTTGTTTTTGGACTCATTCCATGAATGATTTCCATCGCATAAGCGCGACAGGCTTTATCTTCAGTTTTGAATTCGGCTACTGCCTCTCCTGAGGCAGGGTAAAGCCTAAGTGTAGGCCCTGCGACCGGGAAAGAAACGCATGAGATCAGCAGGATACTTGAGCATACCAACAGAACGTAGGGTACGGTCTTGTTTTTCATCATGCGGCAACCTGTGCGTAATTGCTGATTGAAGTGGCCCCCGTTGTTTGAACAGCAATCCCTGAATTATAAGTGGAGTCTGTGAAGGAAATAAACAGCACTAACCTGATCTCTTGAGGCATCAGTTAGGGGTGCGTATGGTCTTCCATTTTAGGCAGCCTCGTCTATCATTGGCAACAGATTATTGTAGGTCAGCCATCAAACCCCATAAACATATGGCCTTCAAACCATGTTGAGCTCAAATTGGGTGGATTGGCCCTGCCTATTTTCATCAGTGGGCTGAGCGCCAGGATCTCAAGGTTTAAGGCTCAATAAGGAGGGTACACCAAAGGTCTTCACGACTGACTCAGCTGGGCCAATTTTTCAGCGTCAAATCGTCGTTGTTTATCAATAGCGTGCGTATAAATAGCTGTCATTTTGGGATCTCTATGGCCGAGTTCTTCTTGTGTAGTCCTCAGAGAAGCCCCAGCGATCATCCGGTGAGTGGCACTGGTGTGTCGGAGCCAGTGTGTTGACATCAAGGCTAGACGGTGTTGGATGCTAGCATCTTGGCAAGACTTAGCAGCTTGCTTGGCCACGGTTGAAATAATGTACCCAACAGCACGGGGCGTGATGGTGTCATCATGGTTTTTGTTGATGGGGCCAATCAGTGGATGAGGTTCGCCGGGTACAGGGTGGCTACTCATGGCAAGCGAGGCTCGATAAACATGGAGCTCAGTCAGCAAGGCTGAATTTATCGTCACAAATCGCTGATGTTGGCCTTTTCCTATCACGCGAAGTTGCCAAGAGCCATCATGGCAGATGAAATCTCCCATAACGCCTTGAGCCACTTCTTCGCGCCTCATGCCCGTATGGTAAAGCAGGGCGAATAACCATCGGGTTCGATGTGCCTGGGCAGCTTCACGATGAGTATCCTTCGGCAAGTTGAGAATCCATGTCCAGAGATACTGCCAGGAGGTAACGTCTAAGTACCGTGAGGATGCTACGGGTGGAATCGTGGCTGGTCGGAAAGACAATTTGAAAACATTCCGCTGCAAATACCCCGCTGATTGAAGGTACTCAAAAAGCTGGCTCAGAACAGTTCGTGCATAGGCAATGGCATTGGGCTTTAAGGGTCCAAATAAGACCTGCGTTGGAAGTAGCCTCCAGCCTGTTTTAGTTTTTTTGGGACGGACCCAGTGACCAGGAGGGTTGGCTAAATGCGTAAGAAATCCATGGACACCCTCAACTTTTAGTTCCTGAAAGGTGCTGCCATGTTCATCAAGCCACAGCAATAGCATTGTTGCATGACGGCGATAGGATGTTAGCGTGTTGTTCGAACGCATGGCTCTGGCCGCAAGCCAGGTTGAAACGGCTTCCATGTCTGAAGAGGCTGTCAGGGAAGTGTCACTAGGCGATTTTCCAGGAATAGGCAGAGGTGAGTTAAGCAAGGACATCAAACGAGGTGAAGTACGCCCACTATGTTGTTCCACGGTTTCTCACCTTTGTCTGAAATCTACCCGCCAACCCGCATGTTTCCAACAATGTTCGCCTGCCTGGAGGGGTGTATGCGTGGAACATTAATCGGATTCAACTCCAAAGTACTCATATCTTTCCTATAATAGCAGTTATAGGAAATTAATTTTTGACAAGAACCTTTGCGCTAGATCGATCAAGAGCAGGCGAAGATTCCACACGATCACTGTAGATATAATATAAAGTGTTGCTGTGAAATTCACAGAGATATGGAACAGTAGATCTTTACTATCCCGACGAGTTTGCTCAGGAGCACGGTGAAGTGTGGAGCAGCGTGAGCTATTACATGGCCCTCGGTTATTTCGACATCAACCTCGATGCGAAGGGAAGGCAGCACAAGAGTAGTTTCCTGCGTTGCTTAAACAGCTACCAGCCATGCGTCAGATAGCTGATGACGGCCCCAACTCCACTGATTCTTCGCCTCGTCAAAGCTGTTTTCGCAATCCACCCCCTGGCTTTGCGCGGCTACAGCTGTGATGGCGTGTCGCAATCCATGCCCACTATAAACAGCGGGATTTAGCTAGCAGGTAATTCTCAGATTTTTCGGTGCGTAACAGCTAGCACACCAGCCTATCGAAGCGTTTCACTGGTCAGCCGTCGCCCTATCTTTGATCCAGTTATTGCTGAATGTTGAGTTTGATCAAACGTTCATCCCCTTCTGTTATTTAGAACTCACAACATATCGGTTTTATGCTATACAATAGCACAACATATAGTATTCAAGGTCAGGCATGACAACCTCCTCTATATCCCGGGAGCTAACCCAGCTTCGCAGGCACGATGAACGTGCGATGCCGTTTGACCTGGAAAAAATCAGTCGCGCCATACTCGCCGCAGGCGAGGCAACACAGGGGTTTGGTGAGGATATCGCGCGACTGCTTGCACAACTGTATTTCACCAATTCTTCGCCGCTACCCGTGGGGTTTGCCAACGATCCATTTCATGTATTGGCGTTTCAGGATGAGTTGCAGTGCAAATACACGAGCGACACTGTCCTGTCTCTTTATATGGCCGAGAAGATCTCCTTGGCGGCTGCTTGCAAAACCTGGGTGTGCAATGCCTTTAGCCGCTTCAGGCTGTCCTATATAACCGTAACATCAACATTTTCGGTCTGTCCGGTATACGACTACCTGGATGGTGAGCATGAGTTCTGCCCGCGCTGTGACGAACATCCGTTGGCACGCCGCGTTGTACAGGCGATCCCCGCCATGGTCCTTCCGTCTGATGGAGAAATAAAATGAAAGAAGCACAAGCACTGCCCGAAAATGAACGCCAACGCTGCGAGGTCTGGACCCGCGTCATGGGCTACCACCGACCGGTGGCTGCCTTCAATCCAGGCAAACAGTCCGAACACCACGAGCGTTGCCATTTTACAGAAATGGCGGTGAGAAAATCGGCGCAGGCATGAACAACCCGTTGCAGTTGATGGCCGGGTGTGATCCTGGCACGCCCCCCTGGGCTTGGTTGAGGTACACGGGGTGTGCCCCTGGATTTTAAAATCGGCCTGCACAGTGCTGGTCACTATGTGACATTGACCGTCTCTGGCGTCTGGTTAAAAGAGTGCAAACGTCAGGTGTGCAACGCTATGTGGTGCAAATTGCGCGACCAGAACGGGTGTTGGATGAGAGTCTGCAGGAAACATCGATACCAGAGAGTACCACCTCGTTGTGGACAGACGGCCGTGTTGTTTGCGCAGTTTGAAGTACGCGAAGCAGGCGTCTGTGATGCCGTTACGGTTTCATGGGCGCCATGAAAGGGAAAACCCTTTAACAGGGTATTGAAAATACCGGAATCACTTCACGCTCAGTGCGTCAACTGTCGCGCTAACTCAAAAAATGCAGTCAAGTAATCAATAGAGGCATCTGTTTCACGTGCCCCTAGGAAAATCTGCTTGGCAATTCCCCGTTGACCCAACCGCACGGCAATAATCTCCATTTCATTAGCATACCTCTCTACGAGCCATCCCGGTAAAGCGGCTACGCCCCGTCCACTGGCGACCATCTGCAACATGATGTCGGTGGTCTCGATAACCTTATGATGTTTGGGACTGATGCCGGCGGGTCTCAGGAACTGATTATAAATATCCAGTCGATCTGTTTCCACAGGGTAAGTGATGAGCACCTCGTTACTTAACTGTTCCGGGATAATATAATTTTCCGTTGCCAATGCATGGTGGCGACTCACCACCAGCACCTGTTCATAATCGAATACCGGCTCGAATCGTAGGCCAGGCTTGTACAAGGGGTCAGGTGTGACCAGCAGGTCAATTTCATAGCCAAATAACGCGCCAATGCCGCCGAATTTAAATTCTTGCTTAACATCCACATCCACATCTGGCCACTGGGCAAGATAAGGAGCGACCACCTTGAGCAGCCACTGATAGCAGGGATGACACTCCATACCGATACACAGCGTACCGCGCCGGCCCCGGGCATATTGGCCCAGACGTTCCTCTGCTCGATCCAATTGAGGCAATAGGCGGTTGGCGACATCCAGCAGGTATAGACCAGCTTGCGTTAAATGAAGGCTGCGGCCCTCGCGAAGCCAGATATCGGTACCCAGGGACTGCTCCAGCTTTTTCATGGTATGGCTCAGCGCTGACTGGGTCAGACACAACACTCCAGCAGCAGCGGTGAGTGAGCCTTGCCGATCGACCTCACGAATGATGGTGAGATGAGCTCTTTCGATCATGATAATCCATGAATAATCCTAATTGGTAGTTGAAATAATACCATTTAATTTCATTGATAGAACCCCCTAAGATGTTGAACAACCTCCCATCAATTGAGTTCAAGGTAATCATGGTCACCACACATAACCTCGGTTTTCCCCGTATTGGCGCGAAGCGGGAGCTAAAATTCGCCCTTGAGTCTTACTGGAGAGGCCAGCTTTCCCGGGACGAATTAAAGGCGCTTGCAGCACAACTGCGTCAGAGTCACTGGCAAGAACAGTCCAAGCTGGATCTGGTACCGGTGGGTGATTTCGCTTTTTACGATCAGGTGCTCGATATGAGCTTCACCCTGGGAAATCTGCCCGATCGCGCCCGTAGCTTCCACGGTGATCAACTGGACAACTACTTCCGGGTGGCGCGCGGTCGTTCCGCTCAGGACAGGGATGAGCACACGAGTTGCTGTGGTGGCATTGCCGCAGGCGAGATGACCAAGTGGTTTGATACCAATTACCACTACATCGTTCCTGAGTTCACGGCCAACACTGAATTTAAACTGGATGCTTCACGCCTGCTGGAACAACTGGGCGACGCCATAGCACAGGGCATCAAGGCCAAGCCCGTCATCATCGGGCCCGTCACCTACTTGTGGATTGGCAAAGCCAAGGATGATTCAAACAAACTGGCATTACTGGAACGATTGCTGCCCGTCTATAGCCAGTTACTGGATCAACTGGCTGCGCTAGGGGTAGAGTGGGTACAGATTGATGAGCCGGTTCTGGTTACCGAACTGAGTGCAGATTGGCAGTATGCACTGGACTTGGCCTACCACCACCTCAAAAGCAGTCGCGTCAAGTTGCTGCTGGCGACCTATTTTGGCACCTTGCAAGAGAATACTTATCTTGCGTGCAATCTACCCGTCGCTGGCTTGCACCTGGATGCAATCAATGCCCGGGACGAAATCCAGGTGGTTCTCAATCTGTTGTCATCGCACAAGGTGTTATCGTTGGGGGTGATCAATGGCCGCAACATCTGGAAGACCGACCTGAGCGCTGTACTCAACTGGTTGGAGCCAATTGCAAAGCGTTTGGGTAAACAGTTGTGGATTGCGCCGTCCTGCTCGCTGTTACACGTACCTGTCGACCTTGCCAGTGAGAAGAAGCTTGATGCCGAGGTTCAATCATGGCTTGCATTCGCGTTGCAGAAACTGGAAGAGCTGCAGATTCTGGCTTCCGCCCTGAACGAGGGACGGGAGTCCGTGGCAGCTCAACTGGCCACCAACCAGGCTGCTATCGCCTCCCGACGTACCTCCTCGCGGGTGACCAACCCGGTGGTTAAGGCAGCGATTGCCGCTATCACCCCGGCACTGGGCCAGCGCAAGAGTGCCTATCCGATACGTGCTAGAAAGCAGGCTGCACGGCTGAACCTGCCGCTCTATCCAACCACGACCATCGGTTCTTTTCCGCAGACGGTGGAAATTCGTCAGGCTCGTAGTCAATTCAAGGCGGGTGAACTGAACGAGGAGGGATACAAGATTGCTATGCGGGCCGAAATCGAGCATAGCGTGCGTGAGCAGGAAGCCCTGGGGTTGGATGTGCTTGTGCATGGTGAAGCTGAGCGCAATGACATGGTCGAATACTTTGGCGAGCAGCTCGATGGCTATGCTTTCAGTCAGTATGGTTGGGTCCAGTCCTACGGCTCTCGCTGTGTCAAACCGCCTATCTTGTTTGGCGATATTAGCCGTCCAAAGGCGATGACCGTCGAATGGATCAAATACGCTCAATCGCTGACCAGTAAGCCCATAAAGGGCATGCTGACTGGCCCCGTCACCATCCTGAATTGGTCTTTCGTTCGCGATGATCAACCACGCTCGGTGTCCTGCTACCAATTGGCCCTGGCGATCCGTGAGGAAGTGCTTGACCTGGAAAAGGAAGGGGTGCAAATCATCCAGATTGACGAGGCCGCTCTTCGCGAAGGGTTGCCTCTGAGAAAATCACAGTGGCAACCCTACTTGGACTGGGCCGTGGAGTCCTTCCGCATAACTGCCAACGGGATGCAGGATGAGACCCAGATTCATACCCATATGTGCTACTCGGAATTCAACGATATCATTGCCTCCATCGCCAATATGGACGCAGATGTAATCACCATTGAAACCTCGCGCTCAGACATGGAACTGCTCCATGTTTTTGATGAGTTCAAGTATCCCAACGAGATAGGTCCCGGCGTCTATGACATCCACTCGCCGAATATCCCGACGCAGGAGCACATCGTGCAATTGATGAAGAAAGCTGCAGAACGAATTCCGGCTGAGCGGTTGTGGGTGAATCCTGACTGCGGCCTGAAGACGCGACAATGGTCGGAAGTCATCCCGGCACTGACCCATATGGTGGCGGCAGCCAAAACCCTTCGTGGCGAGGTCTGAGGCCCCATCCACCGCCGTGTGTAGCGGACACAATCATGACGCTACACACGGGGAAGGTTTCTATCCTGTCAACAGCAAGTTGAATTTCCTGAAAAACAGCAGATTGAAAATAAGTATAAATGTAGCATCCCGACCACGTGCTCTCATGGCTGTAGTTCTACCCCGCTGTCCCTACGACTCCCCAATGGTAAGTAGGGCACATGACTACGTTAAGAGAATGTGAAGCCTGGCACCCCAGCCAGGGGAGGGGTCAGCAACGGAGTGCATGACCTTGATGCTTTTAATCCGATCAATGGTATAGCGTTGCTCTTATCTGCACGTGATCATCCGTTTTTAAAATGCAGGCACTCTT